>JBAQHL010000716.1:0-1963 GCA_049288295.1 Desulfobaccales bacterium | reverse complement strand
CGCATTGCCGCCTATCAGGATACCCTGCCCGAGGGCAAAATCATCAACGGCTGGCTCCATTCCCACGGCGAACTCGAGTTTCGCCATTTTTCCGCGGTGGATGACCTGAACCAGGCGACAGTCCTGGATTACGTCACCTCTCTTTTGATGCTCCCCGTGTCCCAAAAGGAGGTGGTCATCCGGGACCTGGCCCTCAAGGTCATGGGGGAAGGGGAGGGAGAGGTTCTTGATGCCCATGCTCCGGCCATAAGTAGTTCCGGAGAAAAGGCGGCCCCCGGCGCCGCCCCGGCCAGCGTCACTCTTTACACCGACGTGCCGGTGAGCCGGGCCAGGTTGCTGGAGACGGTGTACGGGGGCTTTTGCTTCGCCATCGTCATCGGGGATGAGGGCTGGACCAGACAGGAAATCCACTACAAGACCCGGGGCATCCTCACCGGCGAAACCCTGGTGAGCCGCCGGCAAGCGGACCTGGTTCCCGTGACCACCGGCAAATTAATCACGGCCTTGGACCAGGAGGCCCTGGAAGAGGAAGTCAAGGACAGAATTAGGCCAACGACCTACAAACCGGAAAATATTGAGAGAATGTAGTGTTGCGTCCCGTAATTGATATAATTCTTTTCCACGATGTCCCCACGGGAAAAAAAGGGCTCAAATTCGCCCCTTTTTTAAAGGGGGGTAAGGCTGGAAGAGTCCGGCAAGGTTCTTGCTGTCGATTGATGTGATTATGAATTCAGGAAAGAGCACTTAGGCAACCTGCTATAATCATTAGTTCTTTATCTTCATGCCCTTATGGCCACAGATGGCGTGAGGGAAAAGCTGGAAGTCGAAATGTGTCACGTTCCATCTTTGCCTTATGCCCTCAATTTGAAAGGGGACTATGGTGGCACAGGCGTCCCGCCTGTGCTGGCGTGAAGCTTAGCCTCGCGGCTACATTTTTTGACATTTCGCTAAAGATGGAAACTCATGGCAAAGGCGCTGCTCTTTGCTCCTAAAAATTTTTGTGCGAAACGTGAGTTGTTAACCATTTCTTGAAAATGAGCCCCCGGATCAAGACCAGAGATGCTCTTCTCAAAGCCCTGCAGAACACCCTGGTGAGCCTTCTGGCCTACCTGGGAGGGTATTACCTGACGGCCCTGTTTCATGTCCCATCTGCGGCCCTGGGCGGTCTTTGGGCCTTGATTTCCGGCATTGTGGTGCTCCGGGAGACTGACCGGGAGACCTGGTCCTCCGCCTGGCTGCGGGTAATCGGCACCCTGGTGGGCGCGGTCATCAGCGCCGTCTACCTCACCCTCTTGCCCTTTAGCATCCTGGGAATGGGAGTCGCCATCGGCGTCACCGTGCTGTTGTGCCAGTTTCTGGGCATACCGGATAACGCCCGCCTGGCCGCGCTCACCGTGGGGGTCATCATGGTGATTTCCAGCCTGCATCCGGACATCAACCCGGTGATCAATGCGCTTTTCCGTTTCGTGGAGTCCTTAATCGGGACAGGTGTGGCTGTGGCCGTGGCCTTGCTGTTCCCGGATCGGGCCCGAACCTGACCGAATAATGCGGTTTTCTGTTTTCGGTGAAAATTGTCTAAAATTAACATTGGGTTGAGTGTTTCATTTGTTTCGTTTCAATGGGAAATTATTATAACAGGCAAGGAGAATTGCACATGGGATGTGAGTCCTGTTTTTTCAGAAACAAATATGACCAAAACCCCGGGTCCCTCCTGGGGAGGTTGTGGAGATGGCACGCCAACTGGTGCCCGGGGTGGAAAGCCCACATGACCTCTCTTCCGGATCCGGAGCGCCGGGCCTTGGCTGAAAAATATGATCTGCCGAAATTCAAGTGATGGCGGGGTGGCAGGGTGGAATGTATTGATGGAGTGTCTTGACGTCTAAGCATCTTAGCGTTAAAATGTAATTATGAAAAGCCTGCAGAAACGAGCCACCATCTATTTCGATGCTGATCTGCACCGGGC
>JBAQHL010000715.1:0-3581 GCA_049288295.1 Desulfobaccales bacterium | reverse complement strand
GAACCGGGGCGTGGAAATTTCCCCGGAGGTGGCCGACGGCCCCCACTCCGTCATCCTGGAGCAGGTGACCAACGGCGTGGCCGTGCGTATGGCCGCGCTGCTGCTGCTGATCGGCGGCGACCGGGGTTGAGGCTTAATTCATTTTGGGAGAGAGGGCCAGGGGTCGGTGGACCCCTGCCCCCTCTCCCAAACCCACTCCCCCAACCCCTTAGAGGGGGTTGGGAGGGGAGCTCGAGGGGAGGGCGGGGGACTTGCAGTCCCCCGGTCCTCCCCTCGAATGCTGTTTACCCCCGGTCACCGCCGATGAGCAGCAGCAGCGCGGCCATGCGCACGGCCACGCCGTTGGTCACCTGCTCCAGGATGACGGAGTGGGGGCCGTCGGCCACCTCCGGGGAAATTTCCACGCCCCGGTTCATGGGCCCCGGGTGCATGACAATGGCGTCCTGATGGGCCAGTTTCAGGTGCCGGGGGGCCAGGCCGAAGCGGACGGCATATTCCCGCAGGGTGGACAGGTACATCTGGCCCATGCGTTCGAGCTGGAGGCGCAGCATCATAATGACATCGGCGCCCTCGACCGCCTCCTCCAGGGAATAGACCACCCTGGCGCCCAGGTCCTCGAGATACGGCGGCAGCATGGTGGCGGGTCCGGCCACCACCACTTCGGCCCCCATCTTGGTGAAGCCGTGGATATTGGAGCGGGCCACCCGGGAATGGGCAATGTCCCCCACCATGGCGACTTTCAGGCCGGCAACCCGACCCTTGGCTTCCCGCACCGTAAGCATATCCAGGAGCGCCTGGGTGGGGTGCTCGTGGAGGCCGTCCCCGGCGTTAATGACTCCGCACTTGAGCTTTTTCGCCAGAAAATGGGGCGCACCCGAGGCCTGGTGGCGGATGACCAATATATCCGGCTGCATGGCTTCCAGGTTGTGGGCCGTATCCGCCAGGGTCTCCCCTTTGACCGCGCTGCTGGCCGCAACCGTCAGGTTAACGGTGTCGGCGGAGAGGCGCTTGGAGGCAATCTCAAATGACATGCGGGTCCGGGTGCTTGGTTCATAAAAGAGGGTCACCACGGTTTTACCCCTGAGGGTGGGGACCTTCTTGATGGGCCGGGCGGAGATTTCCTTGAGGGAAGAAGCCGTGTCCAGGATAAGCCGAATTTCCTCGGTGAAGAGGTCAGCGATGCCCAGAAGATCTTTGCGCCGGAGTTCCATCAGGCTACCTCATCCAGGAAGGGAGAAATTAAAAACCGGGGATAACTGCCGCTCCTCTTGGTTGCCAGGAAAATTACAAAAAAAACCTCCCTCAAACGAGGGAGGTCATGTGGCTCATGGCGAACGGCTTCTGTAGTCATGTCAGGCGCCTGCTTGGCTGCCCTTTTTTTACCATCCTTCCGGGGTGAATTCAAGCAGAAACTCCTGGAAATTTTTTTGGGCAGATTGACAGGCAAGAGGGGCGGTCTTATGTTTCTATTATAAAATCTTTAATAATATAGCTGTATTAAGGAGGTGGTTTTATGGACTTGGTTCAATGGAGACCCTTCCGGGAAGTGACCCGCCTGCGCAATGAGATGGATCGTTTGTGGGATGAATACTTCGGACCCGGGCGCCGCGCCTTCCAGCCCCTGGAAGAAACCTGGCTGCCGGCGGTAGATGTTGCCGAAACCGGGGACAAGGTTACCGTCAAAGCCGAAATTCCGGGCATGGAAGCTAAGGATATCGAGATCTCCATGGTGGGGGACACCCTGACCATCAAAGGGGAGAAAAAGGCCGAGCGTGAAGAAAAAGACGAAAATTACCACATGGTAGAGCGCTCCTACGGCTCTTTCAGCCGGGCCATGAAGCTCCCAGCGGCGGTGGCTGCCGACAAAGTGGAAGCCACTTACAAAAATGGTGTTCTGACCGTGGTTCTTCCCAAAAAGGAAGAGGTCAAACCCAAAGCCATCGAAATCAAGGCGGGTTAACAGACTTTATTGCACCCAACCTCTTACCTGGGCACTTTTCCCCGGTTGGAGTATGAAAAGGCAAGGGGGTGTTACGCCCCCTTCTTTTTTTCTGATTGTCTGAGCTTGATTCCCCAGCGCCCATGGGGTAACTTATTTGAGCAACTAACTCATAATCCGAAGGAAACACAGATGAACCAGGAACTGAAGCCCCTCATCGAGCAGGCCATCCGGCAGGAAGAATTGTCTCACGAATTCTACAACCGTTTAGCCCAACTGGTCACTGACAAGGAAACCAAGGAAACCCTGGAATGGCTGGCCAAGGATGAACTGGAGCACAAGGCCTTTCTGGAGTCCTGCATGACGCCCACCGGCTGCAGCCTGGCGGGCCAGGCCGAGGACACCCACCTGGCTGAAGTAATGAAAGCCCCGGCCGTCACCACGGAGATGACCCCCAAGGAGGCCCTGACCGTGGCCATGAAGCGGGAAGAGGGCTCCTACCATTTCTATCAGCGGCTGGCCAGCCTGCAGCCGCCCGGAGATGCCAGGGCCTTTCTGGAGAAGATGGCCAAAGTTGAGTTGGCTCATAAGGAGAAGGTGGAATACCTCTACGCCAACGTGGCCTTTCCGGAAGTGTGGTAGCCCCGGCCTGAGATGGGGCGGGGAGTGCTCATCGCCCTGGAGGGCATAGACGGGGTGGGGAAGACCACCCAGGCCGTCAACCTGGCCGGGGTGCTGGCCCGGTTCGGGCGTTGGGTGCTCCTTACCCGGGAACCCACCTTCGGGCCCGCCGGGCGCCGGCTGCGGGCTTATCTGGCCGGAGAACACCGGCATTTGTCCCCGGCCCAGGAACTGGAGCTTTTTCAGGCCGACCGCCGGGAGCATGTGGAGAAAACCATCCGGCCGGCTCTGGAGCGCGGCTGGCTGGTCATTACGGATCGTTATTATTACTCCTCTGCGGCCTATCAGGGGGCGCTGGGTCTGGACCCTGAGCTTATCCTGGCGGAAAGCGAGGCCTTTGCCCCCCGGCCGGACCTGGTGGTGATTTTCACCCTGCCCATAGCTTTGGCCCTGTCCCGGCGTCTGGAGGGCCGGGGCGGGGCCACCCAGGTGAGCGAGGCTCCGGTTTATCTTGAGAAGGTGGCCGCGGTCTATGATACGTTCCGGGGTTCCCACCTGAAGCGCCTGGATGCCTCGGAGCAGCCGGCCCAGTTACAGGGCCGCCTTTTGAACCTGGTCTTGGATACCCTAAAGGAGGCCAGACCATGAGCATGTGGTTTTTTGATGAGTCCGGCGAAATGGCGGATTATCAGGCCTTGCGGCGGCAGGTGCGTCCTTTGGAGCGGGAGTATCTGGAGCTGAGGATTCTTTTGCAGGAGGCGGAGGCAGCCCTGAAGCTAAAGCCCGAGGATGAATATCTCCAGGCCAAAGTGAAATATCTCACCAAGCGCTGCCGCCACCTGGAGGAGAAAAATCCCTATTTGCTGGCGGAACACCCCATAGAAGTGGCCCTGTTTGCTCCGCCCCATGGCTGATGCTACTGCGGGAACGAGAAGTCTTACCTGGTTGTGAAAGGCAAGGAGGGCAGGGCTATCTGGCGAAATATGAGCCAAAGGGGAAAACCCGGGGAGCCGGATTGCGT
>JBAQHL010000714.1:0-1560 GCA_049288295.1 Desulfobaccales bacterium | reverse complement strand
GCCTCTGCCAAACACCCCAGGCGGGCCCAACTTACGGCCTGGGCAAAGGAGACGCCGGCCAAATCAGGGCAGAGTTCCCCGGCCGCAACAAAATGCTGCAAGGCTTCCCGGACTTTCCCCTGGGCAAAGAGTTCCACCCCCTGCCCCTGGTGGTACAGGGCCGCCAGGGCATTGTGGTCCAGACTCAGGCGGCCAGCGCCGGCCAGGGCGAAGTTTTGCAGCGGGTTGAAAAAATAAGAGCCGGTCTTAGTTTTGAGTTCTTCCTGGGCCACAACCCCAGCTGACGGCCAGGAAAAGGACACCAGCTTGGCGCCGGGGTGAAGGGTAAGATGCAGGCGCTGCTGGTTTACCCAGGTGAGCAGGGGTATGGTTTCAGCAAAGCCCATGAAGGCTCCTGCCAGCCAGTAAGAGGCGTATTGACCAGGAAAGCACTGCAGGGGGTCAATTTCCGGCAGCACCCGGGTCTGGAAAAAAGCCGGGGCGTTCCCGGGATCCAGGGTGTCAGGGCTGTGCCACAGGTCATCCACCACCACCAGGCTGCCGGGGGGCAGGGCCGGCAGGGCGCGCTCCAGGACATGGGCCATGATGGGGGCCTGGGGCTGATCATGGGCGTCCACATAAAGGAGCACCCGGTCGCCGGCCTCCCAGAGCCTGGAAAACTCGGTTTTGAGGATGTCCAGCTCCAGCAGAGTCACCCGGGAGAGGTCCAGGGGGGCTGCCTCCAGGCTTTGCCGCAAGGCTGCAAAGGAAAGGTCAATGGCCGAGATTCGGGCCTGGGTGCGGGCTGCCAGCCAGGCCCTCAGGGATAACCCCTGGCAGGTCCCCAATTCCACGATGCGGGTGGGCTGCAATTCTTCGGCCAGGGTGATGAGGACCGCCAGGGAGGCCGGGGTCTGGTCTCGAAGATAGAGGCGGCGCTGGGTCCTGGCCAGGGTGGTGATAACTTGCGACAGATCTGAGATGTCCGGCTGCTCCGGCTTGTCGTCGACTGCGATCTTCTGGGCGGTCTTTTTCCGGATGAGGCCAAAGGGGCGGGAGCCGGCGGGGCCGGCGGGAAGCACCCGGGGATAGGGCCAAACGTGGTGTTCCTCAATGTCCGGGGCGAATTCTGCGGTAAAGCGCTCAAAGGAAGCCACGGTTTCCCCGGCCCAGGGGAAAAACTGCCGGTAGGAGGTGTCATGGAGATCGTCGCACAGCAAGAGGCCGCCGGGGCGCAGGCACGGCCAGAAGGTTTTCATGTCCTGGTAGAGGCCGTCTTCGGTGTGCTTGCCGTCCACGAACAGCACATCGAAGCTTTCCCGCACCAACAACTCTTGCAGTTCCGGGAGGCTGTCCCAGGGAGGGGCCTGGCAGGCCAGGTTGTCGTTGTCGCTTTTCCCCGGGGGTTGGGTATTGGCCTGGAAAAACCTGACCCGTTCAGGCGGGATGCCCTTTTGCCGGCACCAGGCGTGAATTTTGCGGGAGGCAAAGTCCAGGTTGCTTTCCGTGAATTTATAGTGGTCCCCGAAGATGCCCAGGTCGAGGCTGACGAACAGCTCGAGCCCATCGCAGGCGCTCAAC
>JBAQHL010000713.1:0-3629 GCA_049288295.1 Desulfobaccales bacterium | reverse complement strand
CTCCCTCAATCAGAAAATCTCCAGGTTCGAACCCCACGAGAATCTCCGCGCCGAACCTGAACCGGGTGTCGCTCAGCCGCAGACGCCGCTCCCCCCCATCCAGGTGGAACACGGAGAGCTGATAGGCCACCCGCTCCTCCGAAGTGGGTTGCCGGAAATACAGCGTGATAACCGAACCGCTCACCGGGTCGCCAATGGCCATTTTGTGGCGTTCTTCTCCTAATATCCTTGGCATTTCTCTCACCCTGAGACCCTTGCAAAATCTTTAAAATGTCATCCTGAGGGAGCAAAGCGACCGGAGAATCTCATGAGTAATGCAAAAGGCTATACCCTTCGCCTCCCCCAGGATGACCAACATGCTTTTCCAAAGGTCTCACCTTGGCTCTGGTGTTATTCCCCCTTTTCTCAAGCAAGGGGAGGTAAAACTGCAAGGTGAACTATTCCAAAAATTCCTTGTAATTCCCCCTCTTCTAAGGGGGGGTAGCACTGCAACGTTAAGTAGCCGAAAAACCCTTTAATTTCCCCCCTTTTTTAAAGGGGGGTTAGGGGGGATTTGCCATTAGCTCGGAAAATCCCCCCTCCAGGCCCTAGGCCGCATAGCTCCCCACCAGATTCTGCACCTGCACGATGACCGAGCCGTAGGTGTCATCCTCCAGCACCGCAAACTCCAGCTCTTCGGCCAGGCGCCTCTGGGTCGCCCGCACCGGCGCCGCCGACACCGCCACCCGGGGAAAGATAATCTCCACCTGGTAAGCTACCCCGGTTACAAACTCCGGCCCCACCGCCTTCAGGTGCAGGCCGAAATAGTCATTGTCCTTGAGACTCTGGGCCATAAGGAAGTCCCGAAAGTCCCGGTCAAACGCGAGCTTCTGCTCCCGCCCGCTGCGAAAGGCCCGGTTGGCGAATTCCCCGCCGCCTGGACTGCGCTCCGGCGACAGGTTGTTTTGAAAGGTCCACACAATCCGCCTGACCTCGGCCCCGGGGGCATAGCCGCCGGTGAAGCTCGAGCCGTTCCAGCGCCCGCCAATATTCACCGTCAGCTGGCTCACCTTGAGGGGCGGCTCCTCCACCCGGTTCGGCAACGCCATCCAGCCGCTTTCTTGGGGGATATAAAATACCTTATACGTGGTAGTTCCGGCGCTGCCGCCGGGAGGGGTGATGGCCACCACCCCGGGCGTCCCCCCGGACACCGCCGTGTAATTGACTTCATCCCAGGCCTGGGTGGCGGGGTTCAGCACTTTCATCGCCTGCACGTTGGCCAGGCGGGCAGCCGCGTCGGCCCCCTCCACCCCGTTGGCCGCCAGGCTGAGGCTGGCGGCGTTGTAAGCCGCGGTGACCACCTCCACCCGGGTGTTGTCCCCCACCTTGCCGGTCCCTTTCACCGTCCCGGTGATTTTGGCCCAGCCGTCCTTGGCGAACTCCACCCGCACCTGGTCCACAAAGCAGGAAGCAAAGCGCCGCTTCATCACCTGGCGCCCGAAGCGCATGGCCGCCGTGAAGGAAGGGTTGGACCGGGCCAGGTCCACTTCGCCCGGGCGGGGCCGAATCACGTGCCGAAACCCGCTTGTCCCCGCCGGGCTGGTGGTCACCTCCCCCATTGCATAGCCCAACAGGAAGGCAAAATGTTGAGGCTGGGCCCGGGAAAAGGCCAGGGAACCCGCCACCGTGCCGCCCAGGTCGTAAAGCCGGTCTGCTTCCTCTTTTCCCGTCATCTCCTCCCGGTTGGCCGCCTTAATCGCCCGGTAATTGAGCACGGTGTTCAAATCCACCAGGAAGGTGGTGTCCAGGGTCTGTTCCTGGTTGATGGCGGTTTCCTGGTGATTGGCTGACACGGCCAGCAGATTGTGCGTGGCCAAAAAATTCCTGATGGACCTGGGCATGCCTGTTCCTCCAAAGCTGCACTGCCGCTATTTTGGCATTTCCACAAGTTCTCGTCCCTTTCATCCAGAGCGGCAAATTGATTGAAACTGCAGCATTAATTAGTTTTCAAAGTCCTTAAAATCCCCCCCGTTCATAAAAGGGGTTAGGGGGGATTTGTCAGGGTAAACTGCTGGATATAAAGGTTCATCGGTCCTGGACCGCAGTGGTGCGGTATTGCGCCCCGTACACTGTAAATTCTCCGTCGGTGAGGAGCGGCTCTTCCCGCACCAGGACCCAGGGGAGCAGGTTAAGCCCTAAGTCCTGATGCCACAGGGCCTCCTGCGCCCCCAGGAGCAGGTCATACGCCCCGCCCGTCTCCCGGCGCCCGGCCTCCTCGCCCCTTAAATGGCGCACCACCACCAGCACCTGAAGATTAAGGGTGAGATCGAAAGACGACCAGCCCACTTGTTCTGCATCGCCGCCGGTGAGCATCACCAGCGCGGCCGGCAGCCGCCAGCTCTCCTGCCGGAGGTCCGTCCGCCAGTTCCCCTGGTAACTCCGCACGGTCTTGACCTGCGATCCCAACCGCTCCTGCAGGGCCGCCACCACCGCATCCTCCACCGTAGTCCAGGAAATGCCGCTCATGGCGCCCTACCAATCCTGGGTGTTCCGGGAGAAAACGCGGGTGGCGCTGGCAAACTCGCTGCCCACCTGGACCTCTCCCGGTTGCGGCAAGGGATCGGGCACGTCCTCCACCTTGGCCTCACCCGCGGCCACGAGCTTCAGGAAGCTCACCGCAGCCTCGTACTTCTGCCGTCGCACCGTCGGGGCCACGCTCCTCCGGGAGTACAGGTGATACAAGGCCATATCGATGGACAGCCCCTTGACCTGATCCGGCAGGGGCGATAAGGGGAGCGTATAGCGCATCGCCAGGTACGCGTCGATTTCCGCATCGGCCCGGTGAATGGCCTCGGTCACCACCACGCTGTCGGGCGTGTCCCCGGAGTCGGCCGTAAGCTCGGCCAACTCCTTTATGGGGATCATGGTGAAGAGATCGCTTTCAGTGCAGTAAGCCATCGCTTTTTTCCTTTAATGCCTGGGATTGACCATGTTCGCCAGGCTGTCGCTAAAATCCCCATCCCTGGCCCCGGCATAAATGGCAATATTGCGAAACATGGACAACAGCACCTCCATGTCGCATTTGTCCAGGGACTTTTCCAGGTCCAGCCGCTGCAAGGCAAACAGGGCCAAAGGCGCGTACTGGGGATGCTTATCAAGAATGGTGAGCAGTTCCGCCACTGCGCCCTTGAGGGTTCCCCCCTCCACCAGCCGCCAACCCCTGATGGCGCCGTCTTTCACCTGGTTCTGGAGCTTGGGCTCCGCCGTCAGGAGAGCCGCGAACCCCAATTCCACCAGGTCCCGCCCCTTGGGCATAAAGCCGCTCGTCCAAACCAGGCTTTTCTCACAACCCAGGGGCGCCTTGACTGGAGCAGCCGCACAGCCGCCCAGGCACATGACCATGAACACAGCTATCCATTTCTTCATGATGTTCTCCCGTTTCCTCAATGCAGGTTATCGTATGACCCGGCCCTCAGAACTGTGGGCATGGGCATTCACCGCTCCCCAGAGGTCCTCCCTCTCTTTCCGGAACTCGCCCCGCCCCACGAATCGTTCTGCCAGCCCTGCCTGGCAGCGGAAGGTGGCCTCATGGAGCTGATCCAGCTTTTTTTCCATGCGCACCAGCATCCGCCAGAACAGAAAGCCGCTGA
>JBAQHL010000712.1:0-2150 GCA_049288295.1 Desulfobaccales bacterium | reverse complement strand
GGATGAAGGTTCATCACCCAGGAGGTCTTCCAGGGACAAAGCCCGGCCTTCGCTGTAAATGGCAATGAGCAAGGCCTGGTGGTTTTCTTTGAGATAATCGGCCAGGTCCTTAACCGGCCGGCCTTGAAATCCCGGGGGAACGTTCACGGCCCACACGGTAAAACCTTCGGCGTTGAGCAAGGCGTCCATGACGCGGTAGAGCCCCGGCGAGGCAATGGCCCCGGCCAGAATGGAGCTGTCGTACTGTCCCCGAATAAGAATTTGTTCGGCCCCGGCTCGCTCCAGGTAGGGTTTGTTGTCCGGCCGGAGCAGCTCCACCAGGATCTTAATTTTGGGGTTCAATGACTTGATGGTCAGCGCGGTTATCAAGGTGCGCTGGTCCACATCCGTGGCGGTTTCCCCTTCCTGCCGGCCGGCCAGGATAATGGCTTTAAAGGCCTGGCGGGCATTGGCCCTCTGCAGGACTTCCTCCCGAGAAAAATCTCCCCAGACAAACAGGGGTTCATTATCAGGGTACTTTACCTTGATGCTTTCCATTTTTTCCGGGGTGAGTTGATTTACCAGGACCACCCGGGTCGTGGGGGGGAGGCGGCGGAGAAGCTGATCCAGGAGGGTCTCCCCGTCAAAGTGCCAGCCCAGGATAAGGATGTGATGGGTTTCCTTAATAGTTTCCAAACCTCGCTCCCGACGAAACTTCCGTTCTATGAAAATGGAGGCCACGGTGGCGGTGATGAGGGAGAGGCTCAGAACTCCCCCAACCATTAAAGCCCCGCCTACGAATCGCCCTGCCGCGGTCTTGGGGACGACGTCGCCGTAGCCCACCGTAGTGATGGTGACTATGGCCCACCAGAGACCCTGGCCGAAGTGCTGGAGGATGGTGCGTTCCTCAAATTCTTCCGTCAGGAAGAATCCCACACCGCCCAGGAGGACCAGGATGGCGATTAAAGACGCCAAGGCGAAAACCCGTTCCCGCTGGAGGGTACGGATGACATTGACCAGGATTTCCCTATACAAAGCCTCGAAGAGAAGCGGCCCCGAACCCTGCGGTTAGAGGCTCCCCCCTCATCCTCCCCTTGCCGTCAGCGAGGGTGGCAGCCCTCGCACTGAATGGGTCCCGCCTTTTGCCGGGCTTTTCTTTTGGCCAGGTGACAGCCCTTGCATTGGCGGTGAAAAGCTTCCTGAATGTCGATGAGGCCTCTTTTAGCGAGAAGCTTATGGCAGTCCTGGCACTTCTCCACCGGCTGGCCTTCCCGCCAGACATTGCGGCCCTTTTGATAATCGTGGTGGCACTGTTCGCAGGCAATCCGAGCTTTGGGGTGACGCTTATGGCTGAACCTCACCTGGGGCTTCTCCGGACGGGGCTTTTGAATTTTCAGCCAACTCTCATCCGGCGCCTCGGTGGGCCCCGTGGCGGCCCAGGCCCCCAAACCCCAGGCCAGGGTCAGGGCTATGACCCAGCTGCGAGTCGGCCTCATTCACCCGTCAAGCTTCGAAATAAGAAGCGCAGGAGGTGTCGGATTCCCAGACGCTCACCCGGCTGACCCGCACCCCGTCGCCATTCAGGACCGTGCCCAGGCGCTCAAACAAGTAGCGGGCCATGTTTTCCGAGGAGGGATTCTGTTGGCTGAACACGGGCAAATCATTGAGATACTTGTGATCGAACTCCGCCAGCACTTCCCGGGCTTTGGCCTTGACCACCCCGAAATCCTTTACCAAGCCGGCCTCGTCCAGCCGGTCGCCCAGTATAAAGACCTCCACTTTCCAGTTATGGCCGTGGAGGGACTCGCACTTCCCGTAAAAATTTTCCAGGCGATGGGCCGCGGAAAAATTTGTGACAATCTTGAGTTCGTACATCAGCTAAACCGAGCCTCCTTTTAGGCGGCGGTAACGGGTCTCCATGCGGTCCGCCAGGGTCCTCAGGTCATTTTGCAGGCTGGCCAGATCCCGGTGACGCTTGGCTTCCAGGGCTTTCATTTCCTTGAGCCAGAATTCCAGGAGGGCCATCTCCCGCTGACGGAGCTCTTCTTCAACCTTCTGTTTCAACTGCTTGAGTTGGATCGGATCCATAACGCCGCTCCACTGTGTTCTCATTACTTGAAAAGTGCCTTTCTGTCAATCGACACTGTGGCTCTATAAGTATTGAATGGGCC
>JBAQHL010000711.1:0-1770 GCA_049288295.1 Desulfobaccales bacterium | reverse complement strand
GCACCCTGGTGTTCCTCCTTCTGGGGTGGGGTTTTTTGCGCCTGATGTTTTACCGGGGGGGCAAAAAGGGCTTGGGGTGGATTGGGCTGGGGCTGGGGTGTTTTTATCTTTTTGCCACTGCCCCATTGCCCAATTTTCTTCTGAAGCATCTGGAAAGCCATTACAGGCCGTTGGCCAGCGGGGCTGAACTCCCGGCGGCCAGCTATATCGTTATCCTCTCAGGGGGCTTGCGCCCCAACGAGTCGGCGCCTGCCACCAGCCAACTGGATGAAAGCAGTTCCTTGCGAATGGTTGAAGGGATCAGGCTTTTTCACGCCATGTCCGGGAGTCCCACCCTCATCATGACCGGCAGCGGTCTCTGGGGAGATTTTGGCGACAGGATGAAGGCCTTTGCCCAGAGCCTGGGAGTCCCGGCTGAAAAGTTGATTCCGGAAAATCAGGCGCGGGATACTTACGGCAACGCCTTCCAGGTGCGCTCCCTGGTAAAAAAAGAGCCCTTTCTGTTGGTTACCTCTGCGGCCCACATGCCCCGGGCCATGAGGATTTTCCAGAACCTGGGCATGAACCCTGTTGCCGCGCCCGGAGATTTTCGTTTTGAGCAACATTATCTGATTGCTGATTATTTCCCATCTGGCAGCCACCTGACTCTCATGGAAATGGTTATCCACGAATATTTAGGGTTAGCCTACCTGTATTTCTTCCCCGCCAGGGCCGGGAGATAGCGGACCACCGCTGCTGTTCCACTTGAAAAACAATACCGTATCGATATTTCCCTGACCAGGCCGCCTCATATCGAGTTGCGTTCTAAGGGCAATTTATTATAGTCGCAGGCTTTAGCCTGCGCCTGCACAAGCTGGAAAGCCTGTGCCACCGCTTAACTGCAAACAGGTATCACAACAATGGAATGAGCCATGGGGGATTTGTTGCAGCGGCCTCGTATGATTTCGCGGTTTTATCCCGAATTGCCTTTTATAACGGTGATAACGGTTGCCAAAAATAATTTTTTTCGTAGGGGGAAAGCTTGCTATGCCCAATCAGGGCACGGCAAACCGTGCCCCAACAATAAATAATGAGGAACCGGAATTAACCTTTGGTAATCGCTATGGTTTTTCACAATCCCAGGGTTCAGCCTCCGCCTTTCCACGTTAAAAACCCTTGGCGTCATTCGACGGCAACACGGTATCATATCAGAGAGTCTAACACCTTCAACCAATCCTGATTGACAATTTATGTATTTTATGACATGGAGAGGCAACAATACGTTTGTTTAGCGCCCATGTTATTATCATTTAATCAAAGCAAAGGGCTATATTATGAATAGAATACTGCGTCTTAACATGACCGATAACAGTGTTACTTGGCAAGATGTGCCGGCAACGTATGCGGGCCTGGGCGGTCGGGCCTTTACTTCCCGCCTAATCCGGGAGGAAGTGCCGCCTACCTGCCACCCGTTGGGCCCCGCCAACAAGCTGGTTTTGGCCCCGGGGCTTCTGACCGGAGCGCCGGCCGCCAGCGCCGGGCGGATTTCCGTGGGCGGCAAATCCCCCCTCACCGGCGGCATCAAGGAGAGCAATTCCGGGGGGCTCGTCTCCCAGAAACTGGCTCGCCTGGGTATTGCGGCCGTGGTGGTGGAAGGCCACCCCCAGGACGGCAAGTTTTCTATGGTCAAAATCACCAAAGACGGGGTGGAATTTTTGCCGGCCGACGACCTCGCTGGTCTGGGCAATTACGATACCATGGCCCGGTTGTGGGAGCGCTTCGGCAAAGGGG
>JBAQHL010000710.1:0-2450 GCA_049288295.1 Desulfobaccales bacterium | reverse complement strand
GGCCAGGGAGCCGCTGCTCCCTGGCCCTCCCCCCACATCATCTTAAAAATTCCTACTTAAGCCGCGCTTCCACGGCCTCCCATTTCAGGTTTTTCATGAAGGCCGCGAGGTAATCCGCCCGTTTCAGGCCGTAGTCGATCATGAAGGCATGTTCGAAAACATCCAGGATAAGGAGAGGGTTGCAGCCCGCGGGGTGACCCACGTCGTGCTCGTTGATCCACTGGTTGATGAGCAGGCCGCTCGCGGTGTCCTGATAGAGAATGACCCAGCCGATGCCCCGCATGGTGGCCGCGGCCATGAAGTCGGCGGCGCAGGCCTCGAAAGAGCCGAACTGGGCCTCCACTTTCTGGGCCAGCCTGGGGGCCCTGGCAGGATCGCCGCTGCCGCCCAGGTTCTCGAAATAGTACTCGTGCAGGCGCATGCCGTTGAATTCCCAGCCCAAACGCCTTTTCAGCCCGGCAAACTCCGGGGCGGCCTGCTTGCCCTCTTTGAGCATGGCGTTCAGGGTCTCCATGACCTTGTTGGTGTTGGCCACATAGCCCTGGTAGAGGGTGAAGTGGTTCTTGAGGAGGGTGTCGCTAAAACCAGCCATTCCCAGGAGATGGGAATAATCTTTGGCGGTGTAACTCATGCCCGTTCCTTTCCGGCTCTTCAGGCCAGGGACGAATTTTTCTAAACTTAGTGCTCCAGCCCAATTAATCAAGAGCAGCGGGAAAAAATCTCAGCCGGAAGGGTCGGGCCCGGAGTCCCTGCTTTTTTTCAGGATAGGTATGGGATACAATGCTTTATTCAACGGCCTCCAGATCTTCCCGGTCCAGGAGTTTTTGAGATATGAGGGCCTCCTCGAGTTCGGCCAGGGCCTGCTTGAAGGCAGGATACAAGGAAACCGCCAGGGACACCCCCTTGCGGGTGGGCACCCACTGGTCCTCCTCATCTCCCGGCACGTGCACCCGGATGTCCACCAGTCGGCGGCCTTTGAACTCCGACAGCGACAGGAAAATGGTCTCCCGGGAATTTTTGGACAATTTGGCGATGATTTCAGACATGCATATTCCCCCTTGGCAACCGGCTCTAACGAGCCAACCTCGGGAAAAGACTTCGCCTATCTTGGCGGTTTTGTCAAGCCTGTTTAGATTTTTGAGCGGAGGGCCGGGGGGGGTAGGGGCCCACGGCCCCTAGCCCCCTCCCTCAACAACTTCCCATAATCAGAAAGAAACCGTTATGCAGCTATACAACACGTTAGGCCGGCACAAGGAAACCTTTGAGACCATCTCCCCCGGCATGGTGGGTTTATATGCCTGCGGGGTCACGGTCTATGACGACTGCCATTTGGGGCACGCCCGCTCCAGCGTCTTTTTCGAGGTGTTGGTGCGGTATCTGCGCCGCCGGGGTTTTCTGGTGACCTGGGTGCGGAACTACACCGACATCGACGACAAGATTTTGAAGCGGGCGCAAGCAGAAGGCGCGGCCTGGGACGAAATTGCGGCGCGCTACATCGCCTCCTTTCAGGAGGACATGGCAGCCCTGGGGATACCTCCCGCGGAAATCGAGCCCAAGGCCACCGAGCACATCCCCGAGATGCTGGAGATCATCCGGCACCTGGAGGAAAAGGGCTTTGCCTACCAGGGCGTGCGGGGCGGCGACGTCTACTTTCGGGTGCGGCGCTTTCCGGGCTACGGCAGGCTCTCGGGGCAGAGCCTGGAGGATTTGGAGAGCGGGGCCAGGATCGAGGTGGACGCGGCCAAGGAAGACCCCCTGGACTTTGTGCTGTGGAAGGCATCCAAGCCCGGGGAGCCCGCCTGGCCCAGCCGCTGGGGGCCGGGGCGGCCGGGCTGGCACATCGAGTGCTCGGCCATGAGCATGAAGTATCTGGGGGAGACCCTGGACATTCACGGGGGCGGCCGGGATTTGGTCTTTCCCCACCATGAAAACGAGCTGGCCCAATCCGAGGCGGCCAACGAGCGGCCCTTCGCCCGCTACTGGGTGCACCACGGTCTCCTCACCATCAACCAGGAGAAGATGAGCAAGTCCCTGGGGAATTTTTTCACCATCAAGGAGGTGCTGGCCAAATTTCCGGCGGAGGTGGTGCGCTTCTTTTTGATCAGCAGCCACTACAGGAGCCCCCTTGATTTTTCCGACGCGGCCCTGGCCGAAGCCGAGACCGCGCTCCTGCGCTTGTATGCGCCTTTGGCCCGGATTGAGGAGATTTTGCGGGAGCATCCCGCGCAGGGGACGCCGCCACCCCGGGATTTTGCCGCGGCCGGCCTTTCTTCCGAAGAAATGGAGCGTCTCTGGACCCTGCCCGCCCGCTTTGACGAGGCCCTGGACGACGACGTCAACACGGCCCAGGCCCTGGGGTATCTGTTCGATGCGGTGCGCCTCACCAACCGCTTATTGGAAAACCCCGCGCCTGACCCGGCCTATCTGGCTTTTCTGGAGTATGTGCACAA
>JBAQHL010000709.1:0-4244 GCA_049288295.1 Desulfobaccales bacterium | reverse complement strand
AATTTTGTAGAGCCCTCCCAAGTTTCCTGGGAGAACTCACACTTGGTGCAAAGAAGCTTTTTGAACGGGGTATCAGGAGGAAAATCTTGGGTTGAGTTGGGTGGGGGGTATCAGAAATGAAACGGGGGGATGGCGAGAATATCCAGGCGGCTTTTAGGGATAATGAAGGACACCTTGGTCCAGGGAGAAGAACTACTCATTAGCGGGTTTGGAAAATTCTCGGTGAGGCAAAAGAATGTGCGCCGGGGGAGGAACCCCCAAACCAAGGAGAGTCTGATTCTGGCCGCTCGCAAGGTCTTAGTGTTCAAGTCATCTGGGGTATTACGAAACCGCATCAACGAGAGTTCTTAGACAGCAACAAATCTTCCAAAGTATGGGCGATAGCGGTCGCAGGCCTCTGCTTATTCTGATATTCAAACCTAACCTGCAATTTTTCCAGGCTCAGTGATAAGTTAGGGCTTTGGCAAGATAGATCGCATTGGACTATCACATAACCTGAATTATATAATTGCGATTCCACCTCAGGGGGGTGCCAAGAATAGAAGGTTTGGCTTGGATTCTCAACGAATACCGGGGCATTTGGCTAAGTTGACCTTGCACATAGGAGACATACGCTAAATCTATAAGGGATCAGTAGGGCCGATTCACGAAAAGACCCCTTCTCCCCCATAATTGTGCTAAAATGCCCTCGTTAAGAAAAGTTGGCTAATAACAGGAAACTCTGAATCAACTCGGGACAGAGATTTTCAAAAACGATCTTGACCGGAGTTGCCGAAAATCTCGTCCTCCAGGGTGGAGCTTCCCCAGAGATTGTGCCTTGTTAGAGCTATGCGGCTTTCTTTTATCAGGATAAAATTGGATCTGGCTTCATGACTGGTGAAAAAACCCCCGCCTCCTTCTTTGACGCACTCTTATCCGTTTTCAACATAATAAGTCGCTACACATCGGTGGCCGCCCTGGTCATAGCGTTCACCTCCTCAGCCGCCGTCGCATCGCCCTCCGCCACCTGGAAGGGCGACGGCCTCCCGGGATTTTTTAGTTGCCAGATTCCAAAGGGTTGGTATTGCCGAGCTCCATTCTATAGATCCACTAAGGTTGAAACGATTTTCACCGACGGCATAAATCGTATATACGTCGGATATTATGAGGACTTAGGCGATGGCCCCCGGACTCCCACTGAACTTCTATCCCTATACGAAGTCGGCCGAAAATTCATCCAAAGTGAACCTGCAGAAGTCAGCGGCCGTTTGGCCGAACGATGGACCCGGCGATACTCCATCAGGCTCCATCCCCGGGATGGAGGCGGTGAAGAATGGATCTACGACGATGTCGTTTTTCTGACAACCCCTAAGGGGTTTTGGGTCCTGCGCTTCCACAATCATTCTGTGCTTTATCGTCCCGAACCCAGGGGATTGGACATCTGGAAACGTTTCCTAAAGTCCTTTGTGTTATTATGATTCAAATTTCCGACTTATTTCCGACATGGATTGATTTAGGTGTCTCTGGAGCTCAGCATGACCTATGACCCCAATCCTTCATGCCATGCCAATGTTAGGATTCCGTCTGATCTTCTCGGGCTCGTGGAACAATTGGCTGAGGCCTGCCATGATATCTGGTCTCGACAACGTCTGGAGGAGGGATGGCGTTACGGACCGCATCGGGATGATCAGAAGAAGGAGCATCCAGGCCTGGTTCCCTATCAGGACCTTTCCGAGACGGAAAAAGAATATGACCGGAAGGTTTCCCTGGGAATCATCAAGACTATTCTGGCGTGGGGGTATCGCATTGAATCTCCCACAAGTCCTGCTCCCCTGGATACGCCAAGCAAACATGATTAATCTGCCGTTGCGGCCCAAGCTTATATGATGATCCTGTCTCAACTGGAAAAATCCAAGCAGGATCGTGAAAAGAATCTTACCAGCGCCTATTAGCGAACATATACAACGCCAACTAGACAGATGAACGTGATACCCTTCCAAAAAGATAGATTGGGAATACAAATTAGAACCTTGTGGAGAAGAGAGCTGCGCCCGCTGTGGGAGCATTACCGGTGGGCGATTATTGGTGGGCTTTTTTCTCTCACATTGTTTCTTGTGCTGATTTATGGAATATTGCGATATTTCAAAATATTTGATCACCTGGACTTATCTTTGTCTTTATGTCAGACAGCCATCAAGGTTCTGGGCGCAACAATTACTGCTTATGCCACATTTAAGGCAGCAACGGCAATATTTCATCAGCAAATACAAGCAATTAGATTATCGTTGTCTCATAATCATGTCGTTGTCTGCGGCAATGGAAAGAAAGCCTCATTTTTTACGAGAGCATTTTATGAAGATGGTTATAAGGTTGTCTTAGTATCAAATGATAAAGATACCAACAAACTTGAGCAATTCCGAGACCTCAATATCCTTATTGTAATTGGGGATCCGACTGACCGGGAAATCTTGCAGAAGGCTCGGGTTCAAAAAGCGCAATACCTGGTGGCCGTATGTGAAAATGATGGAGATAACGCGGAAATCGCAGTTAACGCCCGTTCCCTGGTCTCGGATTTCCCCCATCGGATATTGACCTGTCTGGTGCACATTACCAATCCGCATCTTTGCACCCTCCTTAAAGAGCGAGAGATCATGGCCCAAAAAGGCGACTCTTTTAGAATGGAATTTTTAAACGTCTTTGAGAGTGGGGCTCGCCAATTACTTAAGGAATTTCCAGGATTCGGTGAAGGCGTCGGGAGTTTGCGACCCCATCTCCTTATTGTGGGTCTGGGTCCCATGGGGAAAAGCCTGGCAGTTCATGCCGGCATGCTCTGGAGAATGCAATCAGACAAAACAAGACCCAAATTGCCCATTACCCTCGTCGATAAGAATGCGGATCAAAAAAAAGAATTCTTGGAATTGAACTTTCATCAGCTAAATGACTCCTGGGATCTTATGCCGGTAGCATTGAAAATCGACTCACCGCAGTTCTATCAGGCAAAATTCCTCCAGGATGAACAAGGCCATTGTAATATCACCATGGTTTACGTCTGTTTGGAAGATGATTCTCGCAGCTTATCTGCTGCGCTGGCCCTGTTTCAACACTTAAGATATGAAGATGTTCCCATTGTCGTGCAGATGGATTGCAATGCCGGATTGGCAACACTCTTACATGATGATGGTGACGGAGGGGGCAGCTTTTGCAACCTTCATTCCTTTGGGCTGCTCGACCACAAATGCAAAACCGATTGGTTATTGTATAGCACTCATGAAATACTGGCTCGGGCCATCCATCAGGACTACGTGCTCAGGCAGAAAAACTTGGGTATGACACGGGAAACCAATCCCTCTTTAGTCCCTTGGGATAAACTACCTGAGCATATCAAGATATCCAACCGGCGCCAGGCCGATGACATCGGCAAGAAACTAAAAAAGGTTCAATGTGAGGCCAAGCCCTTAACGGATTGGGATGCCGAATTGTTCCAATTCACTCCCGAAGAAATTGAAGTATTGGCCAGGATGGAACACGAACGCTGGTTAAAGGAACGGCGAAATGAGGGCTGGACTCACGATCCGGGGACAAAGGACCTGGAACGCAAAAAAAGTCCTTATCTCATAGAGTGGGATGAACTACCCGAAGATTTAAAGCAACATAACCGTGACGCCATGAGAAGCCTCCCGGTCTTTATGGCCGGGGTTGGTTTTCAAATCTTCCGGAACTTGCCCAAAAAACCCAGAAACCAGAATGTTGTTGGAACATCATAGGGAGTGACATCTTTTCTTCCCTTGGGCCTGAGTGCCCCTCTCGCAAGACGGCTACCATCCTGCCCAACGTTTCATAACCTTCTTCTCTCCAGCAGGGGCACCCCTTAAGGGGCACCTTTCTTGATGAAAGGGCCGTTTCACCCGAAAAATAGAAGGAAGGAGTGATTTTTTCTGAAAATTTTGTGCTACTGTGCTTCGCGAAACAAGGTTTCTCTGACCAGGATATCCCATGGTGAGGCCGATTATTTCAGGACCGGGAGGTCGATGATATGGGTAACGCGGTACACTCGACAACCGAGATTGAAGAACCGCCTGAGTATAAGTATTGGGCCTTTATCAGCTATAGTCATCAGGATGAAAAATGGGCCGCCTGGTTGCACAAAGGCCTGGAAACCTATCGGATCCCCCAAAACCTGGTGGGGGGCGAAGAAAGAGACTTTCCCGTTCCCAAGAAAATTTTTCCCGTTTTCCGGGACCGGGAAGAGTTACCCACCTCGGCTG
>JBAQHL010000708.1:0-3098 GCA_049288295.1 Desulfobaccales bacterium | reverse complement strand
GCGGCCGAAGTGGGAGGTTGGGGCCGCTGCCACGCCATGGGCGTATCCCTGGCGGTCCTTCACGAGACCAGCCCCCAGCGGGTTACCGTATTTCGGGAAGGTGATTTGCCCCATCTGTTCCGGCGGTTGGCTGAGTTGGACCTGGTGGTGGGTTTTAATCTCAAGCGTTTCGACTATAAGGTGCTCCAGCCCTACACCGAACTCTCTCTCGAAACCCTTCCCACCCTGGACATTCTGGAGGAATTGCACAACTTCCTGGGCTTTCGCCTGTCCCTGGACCACCTGGCGGAGGCCACCCTGGGCCGCAAAAAAACCGGCAACGGCCTCATGGCCCTGGAATTTTATAAAAACGGCCGCTGGGAGGAGCTGGAGTCTTATTGCCGTCATGATGTGCTCATCACCAAAAGCCTTTTCGAGTTTGGGGCCCATCAAGGCTACCTGATCTACCAGCACCGGCGGGGAGACCTGGTGCGGGTGCCGGTCACCTGGGATGAGGACCGGTTTTTTCCGGAGAAGTAATATCGAGTTCAGGTCTACATGCAACAAACTCAGCGACTAACTTACTGATAATCCATCTTATTTCAACCGCAAACCGAAAACGGTATAATATCAATACATCCCCACCTCAAAAGTGCCGCTGGCCACCTCCTGGTTATCTACCGAAAGCGCCAGACGATATGAGCCGGGGAACCACCAGCCCCCTTCCGGCATATCGGCTTTGCAACTGCCCGTGAGGTATACCTGCCGAATCTCCGGGGGTATGGTAAAGAGGTGCACCCTGGTTAAGGGTTTTTCCCCTGGAATATACAAAGTGGCCTGGTCTTTCAGGCGCACGGGACCCGGCCGTTTGGCCCTGGCGTCCAGGTGCAGTTCGTACCAGATGTAATGAGATTCGTCCTGGAGAAAATGTTTTTTATAGACCCTGCCGGCGACGTCCCCCGCCTGGTTTTTCTCGGTGGCAAAAAATTTTAAACTGACCACCGTGGCCCCCAACTGGCGAAAGATTTCTGGTTCCTGGGATTGGGTTTTCCCGGGACTGACGGCTTTACCAGCCCCCGGCAAGCCGGCGATGCAAAGAAGGGAGAGGAGTATTGCTCCCAAAAGTTTCTGAACCCCAAAACCTGCCATGCCCCTGTAACCTCCCGACGGGTAAAAATACACTACATCATAATGAATATATCCAATTTTGACGATGAATCCTGTGAAATTCTTTTGCCCTTTGCCCCTGGTTGATTTACTATCAGGGGAACAAATCTCTTACAGAGAGGAGCCTAAATGAAACAGAAAACCCTCATATTGGTTTTAGGAATTTTTCTTATGGTCCTCATGCTGGGACAAGCCGCGTTCGCTGAGAAGGAGCCCACCGTGGGCCTTAATGTTGGCAATGTGGCGTTTTCGGCTCCCATCACCCCTGAAGATGCGACTTATCTCGGTCTGTCCGGCCCGAAGGACTTCACCCTGAGAGACATCGGTTCGCCTTATGTTTTGGTAGAGTCATTTAATACCACCTGCCCTCATTGTATAGCTCAAGCACCAGTGCTGAACAGACTCCACGGCATGGTTCAGGGTGACTCCCAACTAAAGGGTAAAATCAAGTTTGTTTCGGTTGGCCAGGGCAATGATGCCACTGCGGCCAAAATGTGGAAGGCCTTCCACAAGGTGCCTTTTCCGGTTGTCCCTGACAAGGACTCGAAGTTAGGTAAGGCCATGGACTTCTCCCCCTATCCGGTCAGCATCCTTGTTGACAAGAGCGGCAAGGTGGTCTGGGCCCATGTGGGCAGCTTCGAAAACGCCAACGAAGCATTCACCGAGATAAAAAAGGCAGTTAAATAAGTCAGTTCCGCCACGAGCCTCTGGCCTCCCAGGTCAGAGGCTCGTTTTTTTGGGCCGTCGAAAAAGTAATTCTTCTGTAGGGGATAGGCTTGCCTTGCCCAGCGGAAGATGGCACTTAAGTGCCTTCTAAGATTACCGGTATGACCGCAACTTTTTCTTACCAATCAAGCCCTGGGTTCACGTCATGAAGATCCAGTCTATTCTCGTAGCCACCGATTTTTCGGAGTGCTCCGGCGTCGCCTTCCAGGCTGCGGCCCAACTTTCCCAAACCTTTCAGGCCAAGATCGTTCTCCTGCATGTTATCAGTCTCAAGCGGGTGGGGGTTCTGACCGAATATCTGGAGCAGGAGCCGGAAACCCTGGTCCCCACCTTGCGGGAGCGGGCCCACCGCCACTTGAGTGAATTCCTGAACCGTTGGAACCCCGAAGGCCTGGAGGTGGAAAGCCTGGTTGCGGTGGGCGCCCCTTTTCAGGAGATCGCGGTCATCGCCCGGGACCTGGCGGTGGACCTGGTGGTGCTCGGCGGCTACGGCCGGGCCGGCCGGGGCCCCATCGAGGAGGTTTTTTTCGGCTCTACGGCTGAAAAGGTGGTGCGCCTGCTTCCCTGCCCGGTTCTCTGTGTTCCCCTGGAGGAGAAAAAAACCGGCGGGTAATAAATACTGTTTTCGGTTTTCGGTTTTCTGTTGAAAGATAAAAGGGAATCCTGAAAGATTGGACTCCCTTTTTTACTGGTTTCCCTTTCGATAAAACAAATTATAGCTATTACTTTTGGGTATCCTAAATCAATCTCTACAGAAAATAGAAAACAGGTTTACATGGGAAAATCAACCTTAATTTAGAAAACTTCTTTGGCAGGCAGGGAAAGAATCTCATCTACTCCGCTGGCTTGGCAGATTTCTTTTAAAATGTCGGCCAAGCGCTCGGGGGATTCGGCTATGAGGGTGAACCAGACATTATACCGATGCTTTCTTAAATAGTTGTGCGTCACCCCCGGATAGTGGTTAACCACCTCGGCGAACTGCGAAAGTTTCCCGGGGGGCACCCGGGCGGCACACAGGGTGCTGGTATAGCCCAGCTTCCGGGAAGTAAAATTGGCGCCGATGCGCCGGATAATCCCGGCATTATGCATTTTTTTAACCCGGGCCAAAACCTCCTCTTCAGTGGCCCCCACCCTTTGCCCCATCTCCGCATAAGGGCGGGGAACCAGCGGGAAGTGCGACTGAATCTCATTTAAGATGGCCCGGTCCAGGGTGTCTAGAGAGCTGT
>JBAQHL010000707.1:0-1936 GCA_049288295.1 Desulfobaccales bacterium | reverse complement strand
GCCAAGGAGTCCAAAGCCATCCTGTTCCTTGACATCCAGACCGGTCTTGGCAATATTCGCGACGTTTTGCCGCGCTTTGAGTGGATGCTGAAAAATCCCGATGTGCATCTGGGGATCGACCCCGAGTTCAACATGGGGAAAAGCGGCAAGCGGCCGGGGACCAAAATCGGCACCTACGACGCCGCGGACATCAATTATGCCTCAGGCTATTTGGCTGAGCTGGTGAAAAAGTACAACCTGCCCCCCAAGATGTTCATCGTCCACCGTTTCACCCGGGACATGGTCACCAACTCCAAGAATATCGTGCTGCGCCCCGAGGTGCAGATCGTCATGCACATGGACGGCTGGGGCGCCCCCTGGCTCAAGCGGGACTCCTACCGGGATTACATCATCGCCGAACCGGTGCAGTACACCGGCTTCAAGCTCTTTTACCACAACGACACCAAAAAAGGCGATCCCCTGATGACGCCCCAGGACATCCTGCGGCTGGTCCCCAAACCCATTTATATTCAGTATCAGTAGGGCGTCAGAGGCAACAGGAGCTTAACAGGCTGGCAAAAATGCAGTAATTCCAGGTCGCAGTCAAAAGTCAGATTGCTTTAAGCCTCGATCTGGGGCGGCGCACCTCTAAATCATGCTCCGAGATAGGCTCGGCGCCCCCCGGAGCTTCCGCCAACCCGGCATGGATATGACCGCTATTCCAGATGTCCACGGGAATCTGCTCTAAAAGAAAGATCAGGGTGTCGTTCTGCTGCCTGATGGTGAGGAGTTGCTTTAATCCCCAGAGGAGCGCCACGAAACCGAAAAACAGCAAAGCCATGAGCAAGGCCAGGGCACCCAGCAGGATATTTAAACCATTCATGTTTCCAAACCTCCTTCTGAAAAATTCACACGCCGCGTGCGGGAGCGGCAATTTTTGACTGCCGTCAACCTTAAGCTATTGTTTAGTTTGAGGGAGTCAAGGTCATCTCTGCAGAGAATGTCGTGGTGGGGCAAAAATGGTTAATATGACCAGCCGTGAATAGTTAATCGTGGGCGTCCTGTTTATTTCCCCTTTCCCGGTTCGGCGCTCCCAGGCATAAGCAGGTTGGAGACGATCTCTGAAAGCTGTTGGATAGCCTTTTCCATGGCCAGGGAAAATTGCATGGGCGCATAGGCTGCAAAACCGCTGACATCCTTGATGGAAGAGCCTTTGCCGCTGGCCGGGAACACTCGGAGGGTCCGCATGAACTTGCCGTCCAGAATTTCCATGGCGATGGCAACTTCGGCCTGAGCCTTGGCTTCCTGTCGCAGGTAACCTGGGATAAACTCCACCAGGACCTTGGATTCCCTGATATCAAAGGCAATAACCCGTTCAAATTCCCCTGGTCTTGGGGGCACCTTGACCACGGTCACCTGGGAGTAAACTGCTTGTACGCTTTTGGTCAGCGCGGCTTGCAAGGCCGGACCCCAATTGTAGGTGTATTGTTGTTCGGTGCCGTGCCTGGTGTCAGGCCTGACCGTAACTTCATGGTTTGCCAGTTTTGTGGTAAAAAAAACTGCCGCCTTGAGGGGATTTTTCAGAGGTGTAGTTGCGGTGGGGGCAATCTCGGTGGTAACGATTTTAAAATGCTGAACGCAGCCGGCTGGCAACAGCGCTGAGACAGATGAATAATTTCCGCATGACCATCTCCTGAACCGCAGTTCTTCTTAGGGTGGGGACAAGACCGGGGCGTCTCGTACCACAGGGTTGGGGGCATTATCTCACCCGAGAAGGGGCTTTTTGTCAAATATATTTATGGCGCAGCCGGAAAAGAATTACCCTAATACCAAGTTGCGTTCAGAAAACAAAGGATATAATTTTTTGTTATACTGAGAAAATCCCTCTAAATCCCTTTAGCAAAGGGGGACTTGGGCTCGCTGTTTTTATTGAACCCCCCTTTTTTAAAGGGGGGCA
>JBAQHL010000706.1:0-2062 GCA_049288295.1 Desulfobaccales bacterium | reverse complement strand
ATCATGCCTGGCATGAATGGCCTGCAAACCCTGGCCCGGCTTCGGGACCTTAATCCCGAGGTTAGGGTCATACTGTGCAGCGGCATGGACGAAACCACAGAAGAAGGCCTGCCCCCGGGAGTAAGTTTCATTCCCAAACCCGTCCCCCTGGAAATCCTCTCCCAAAAAGTGGCTGCAGCCCTGGGCGCGTAGTCCCTCCCCTGCCGCCCAGGCTGGCGGGAGGATTAGCCTGCGACTGCAGACTCGTGAGTGTCCTCGAGGCCCGGACCGAAAAAACGGGCCGGGCGGCATCGGCCCATCTCGGCTTTTCCCCAGTGACCACCCACAGGTTCTTGTTGTTGCCGACAAGCTATCTTCTTTGCTTTCAATAAAAAAAATGATAATTTATTTCCTTTAAAATTCTAATTTTCGGAATAGAGCAACCCGCCAAAACGCGGCATGGCTGACAAGCGCTTCTTCCCGACTTGAGCATGAGCACCTTGTCCTTCCTGGATGAATTTCTCGGGTATTTGAGAGCCGAGCGGCACCTGTCGGAGCACACCCTGAGGGGTTATGCCCAGGATATCAGCCAGTTTCTCAGTTTTTGGGAGGAAACCCAGCCGGACCAGTCCCTGCACCTGGCCACCTACCGGCAGGTGCGCTCTTTTCTGGCCGCCAACCTAAAGGGAAAAAGCAAGGCCACCATGGCCCGGAAGCTCTCGGCCCTGCGCACCTTTTTTAAGTACTTGCAGCGCCAGGGAGTGATGGAACAGAACCCGGCCAGGTTGGCCCCCACCCCCAAATTGGATAAGCACCTCCCCCGTTTCCTTTCGGTGGATGAGGTCTTTCACCTCCTGGACCGGGTGGGGGGCGAAACGAGTTTCAGGAGCAGGCGGGACCGGGCCATCCTGGAACTATTCTATTCCGGGGGGCTGCGTCTGGCCGAATTGGCCGGCTTGGACCTGGGGAATCTGAATGTTCAGGAAGGGGTGGTCCGAGTTTGGGGCAAGGGGGCCAAAGAGCGCCTGGCTTTTTTGGGAAAGCCGGCCCGGGCGGCACTGGCAGCCTATCTCCCCTTGCGCGAGCAGGTACTGCGGGAAAAGGCCTTGTCGGTGGAGGCGCTGTTTCTTAATAATCGTTGCGGGCGCCTCAGTTCCCGGGGGGTGGCCCGGGTGGTGGGGCGCTGGTCCCGCATTGCCGGGTTGCCGGGGCATCTCACTCCCCATGCCTTGCGGCACAGTTTTGCCACCCATCTGTTGGAGGGCCAGGCGGATCTTCGGGCCGTGCAGGAGCTTTTGGGACATGCCAGCATTTCCAGCACCCAGAGATACCTGCACATCAACCTGGACTACATCATGGAGGAATACGACCGGACGCATCCGCGGAGTGGGTGAACAGAACTCAGGGAAACCTCAAACAAGTAATTCTTTGGCAGGGGCAAGGCTTGCCGTGCCTAGAGTCAGGCTGGAGCCCAAAGCTAACTGAACTGCATGACCGGGAACGGTATTTGTTGGAGGGTGGCCCAGAGGCGGTCATAGAGGGGGGATAACCCCGCACCCTACAAGCCCCCCCTCCCTACGCTGTTCAACCCTTTACCCGGGAGCACAGGCATCTTGCCTGTGCAGCGCAGGCTGAAAGCAAGCCTGTGTTCCCAAATTACAGATGGTAGCACGGGCATCCTGCCCGTGCCTGGACGGGCTGGAAGCCCGTCCTACCGTGATTGGAGCATGAGTTTTTGGGAGGGTTTTTGATATGGGGTTGTGCTTGGAGAGTAATTTTCTGTAGCCGCAGCCTTCAGCCTGGGCAGGCGCTGGCCCAAAGCCGGGGAAATTGATGTAGGGTGCGTTCTAAGCACCTCAATCCTGGTCAAGCTCCTGCTTGGGAACCCTTTCTGATCGCCAAGCTCTGCTTGGTAAATATTCATAAGTTGTGGATTATTAAGTAGTTGGGCAGAAGCCGTGTAGTCCCCAAGCAGAGCTTGGGCGGCAATTCCGTTCCCAAGCAGGAGCTCGGGAACGAGGTTCGAATCAAAGCAGCGTTGAGCCAAGTGGCAATTCCCTAAAATCCCAGCGTGTGGATGAGC
>JBAQHL010000705.1:0-1664 GCA_049288295.1 Desulfobaccales bacterium | reverse complement strand
ACCCAGGGCATACTCGAAAAAAGGAAAAGCATAAAACGGGGAGACACTCCAAAAATAGTGGCGGTTTCGATCCTCGCCTTCGTTGTATTCTTTTTGGGCAACCTCAAGGCAAAAGAAGTGCTGGTATTTTTTGGCCGGAGTGCTCTCGGGAAAAGATTGCACCAGGCCGGCTAAAGAATCCACCAGGTCTGCGGCCGGGACGCCGGTTAAGGATGCGGTCACCTCAAGGGGGAATATCTGGTAGCTCTCAATCAGATAGCCCAGCAGGGCATCAAGGGAGGGGAGGTGGCGGTACGGGCGGGATTCCCCCAGGGTGTCGCCGCCGCCGTCACCGGTGAAATAGGTCAAGGCGGGACCAAAGGTTTTTAGGAGTCCAGCAAAAAAAGGCAGGATAAAACTCATCTCCAGGTTATTGGCCCCTTCCTTGAGATGGAGGAGGGTATTCACCTCTTTTTGACGGGGAGGGGGAAGCTGAAAAGTGCGCCAGGGAAGATTAAGGTGGGCCGCCACCTGCCGGGCCACCTGGACATCTTTATGCATGACGCCCTCATGATCGAGGAAGCTGGCCGCGGCCAGGGGAATTTTCGCCTGGTGAAGGCAGGCAGCCACGGCCCGGGAATCCAAGCCGCCACTCAAAGACACCACATTTTCCCCGGTCAAAGAGGCCCGGTTAAGGCAGGCGGCCCGAAAGCGGTCCACCAGGTTCTCAGTGTTGACAGCAATGCTGGGGGAAGAGGCAGGCAGCTCCTCAAGATTATGGTGAAAAATGGTGGCAAACCTCAGGCCGGCTCCCTGGCCCGCAAGGGTAATCAGGGTGGCCGGGGGCAGAGCAAAAATCCCTGCAAACAGGGTCCTTTTTCCCAAAGGGAAACCGAAGAGCAAATATTGAGTGAGGGCGAGGGGATCAAAGGCAGTTTTGCGGGAGTTATCCAGGATGAAGCCCAGGTCCCGGGAGAGGGTCAGGGTCCGGCCATCGCCATGATAGTAGACCGGCAGGCGGGCGAAACTATCATTGATGATAAAAATTGTGTTGGTGTTTTTGTGAAACATGAAGATGAGAAAATCGCCGTCGGTGTCCCGGAGCCAACGCTCCAGGGAAGGGCTGGGTCCCCCCGGAGCCGTGACCAATTGCGCCAGCTTCAGGAGTTCTGTCTGGGTTTGGGCACTGCTTAAGCCGTAGAGGCGACCCTCAAGGAACAGGGAAAATTCCTGGGTTTCATACAATGTTATGGGATAGGCCGGATATTTTGCGAAACCCAGAGAAAATTTGTCGTTCTGCCAGACGGTTTGGCGTTCCCAGGATTGAAGCCCGGGGCAGGAACTCCCAAGCGCATCCGTCTGCAGCGCCTCAGTGGAGAGCTTGCCGGTCAGGGCGTAAATAAAGCGGGCGCCCACCATTGCTGGTCACCTCTTGGCCACCTTGGCTTTAAGCCGCAGTTAGCGTCTCTTTGGGCCGCAAGTACATATCCTTTACCGCCATCAACTCCTTCCAGGACAGGGCCCCGGTCAGAAGCAGGAGGTTTATATATCCGAGGCCGGCAAAGGGAAGGCTTACAAAAAGGGGCACATCCCAGGCCACCAGCAAAACCCCGCCGCCGAAGGTCAAAAGACCAGCCGCCAGAGGCCGTCCGGCCAAAGCAGATAATCTCAGGCTCCCGAGCCTT
>JBAQHL010000704.1:0-1772 GCA_049288295.1 Desulfobaccales bacterium | reverse complement strand
CACTTTATTCCTCGCCAGAAGATGCAAAAGGTGCCGTTGCGGGTCCCGTTTTTGGCGCATAAACCAACCACGGAAAGATATCTTTCTAAATAAAATCAACATGTTACCTCAATAAAAGTAACACGTGCCGAGGTAAAACGCTATGGGAAAAATACCCTTTATTACATTATTTCAGCCAGATACCCTTTCTGGATGGGAACGAGTTATATTACTAGACTTTCTGGCGCTTGGGCTGATCATCTGTCTGCCAGGCCAGGCCTTGGCGTACACGCAGACATTTAATGATGCCACACTTATCCAGCCGGTTAATCAAACTAGCTGGGAGAACGTGTTTGGGGATGTCGATCATTATGATCTCAAATCGATCGCGGTGACCTGGAGCGGCAGCAATGTAACTTTCGCCATCCATACTAAGGATAATGCCACCCCAGCCTTTTCGGTTGATTATATTGCCGATTTGGCCATTGATAAAAACCGTGACGGCATTTGGGAAACCGGCATAATTATGAAAACCGATACCCGCCGCGGGACCACCTTGCCGGGCGCACAGGCCGGAACTGCTGGAACAGTATTTACCTTGGCCGGGGCAACCAACAACAGTCACTGGTATCGTACCAATCAACCTCCATTCAGTGAAGCAACTTCTAGAGATTATGCGATGTACTTCGATCAAAATAACGGCATCGGCACGCGCAGTAAGAAGCGTATCCCCGTCTTGTTGTGGGCCAATTCCTCTTACAAGACCTTCGCCGGTTCCGTTACCTGGACTCATCTTTCTGACTACCTGGTGACAATCACCCTGACAGGCATCAACACCGACGGCTCCTGGAACAACTTCGATTTACTTTGGGGCACCGAGACCTGCGGCAACGATGTGCAATATAAGACAAACGATTATTTCTTCTCATACCGGGTGCCGTCAAACGGTGGCACAGGCTTTCCAGCCTGCGTTTGGCGCAGGCTTAGCCTCGCGGCTGCAATCAATTGCCTTTCGAATAAAACCCGGTATCATTGGAGGTTCTTGCAAAACTCGTTTTTTATCATCCTGAGCGCAGCGAAGGATCTAGATTTTTCAGTCGCTTCGCTCCCTCTGAATGACAATTCTTTTTTGGAAGGACAATTTTGCAAGAGGCTCATTGCTGGTAAAAATTCTTTCTTTTTGAGCGTGTCTGTTCTATGAGGCACTTCACCCAAAAAGAGAAGGAAAAAGCGAATGCAAGCCGCAGATTCACCCATACTGAAGGCCATTCAGGAAAGGCGCAGCGTCCGGGATTTTTTGGAGGCGCCGGTTTCCCGGGATTTGATCATGACCGCCCTGGAAGCTGCTTCCTGGGCTCCTTCGGGGCTTAACAACCAGCCCTGGCGTTTTGCGCTTATCTGGGACAAGCCATTGCAAGAGGCCCTGGCCGCGCTCACCAGATACTCGCACATCCTTAAAGCGGCCTCCGTCCTCATTGCCGTTTTCCTGGATAAGGAAAGTTCATACGACTACACCAAAGATTGCCAGGCTGTGGGGGCTTGTTTGCAGAACCTGCTCTTGTCGCTTCACTCCATGGATCTCGGCGCAGTTTGGATCGGTGAAATTCTCAAGAACAAGGCGCGTGTCATCGAGATCCTGCAACTTCCGGAGCGGCTCGAGCTGATGGCCATTGTGGCTGTGGGGCATCCGGCCCATCGGAACCAGAAGTCACACCGGCGGCCGGTTGCAGAGCTGATTTTGCAGGAGATCTAGGCCTAAATTTGGGATGTGGGATATGTTAGATGTGAGATGA
>JBAQHL010000703.1:0-10574 GCA_049288295.1 Desulfobaccales bacterium | reverse complement strand
CCAGCTTCAGAAGGGTGGTTTTGCCGGCGCCGTTGTCTCCCAGGAGAACATAACTTTCCCCGGCCTTGATCTCAAAAGACAGGTCGTGGAGAACCAGAAATCCTTCCCGCCAACCGAAGGACACATTTTCAAAAGCCAGTAAGGATTCGCCGGAGACGGAGGTTTCGGCCAAGGGGGGCAAGTCAACCCTTGGAACCGGTTTATCCGCCAGTCTGCCCCGGTTTATACAAATCTCCTGCCGGGCCGCGGGCAAAATTGCCTGTCGCCGGTGTTCCATAATGACCACGGTTTTTCCCTGGCGGCTTAGCGCCGTAACCAGACTCAGGAGAGAGGCGGTTGCCTGGCGGTCGAGATAAGCCAGGGGTTCATCCAGGATAAGCACCTGCTGACCCAGGCTGAGCATGGCGGCCAGCATAACCCGCTGGCGTTCCCCGGCGGAAAGGGAGGTGAGCAACCGGCCCCGGAGATGCTCTGCCTGGACGGTATGCAAAGCCCGGTCAATCACCGGCGGCATGTCCCGAGGGTTCAGGGCCAGGTTCTCCAATCCGAAGGCCACTTCGTCCTCCACCCTGTCCGTGACCATCTGGCATTCCACATTTTGCAGCAAAAGCCCCACCTGGCGGGCCAGATGGCGCAGGGGTATAGCGGCCGGGTCGGCCTCTCCTATCCTAATTGTTCCACTCAGAGTCCCCCTGATGGCGTGGGGTATGGCCCCGGCCAGGGCCAGGCCCAGGGTGGACTTGCCGCAGCCCGTGGGGCCCGAGACCAGGGCCAGTGCGCCTTCGGAAATCTCCAGGCTCAGGCCGTCCAGAGCATCGCTTTCCTGGTGATGGTAGCGGAACCGCAAGTCCTCAACCTTAATCATGCCGGACGTCCGACCATTTCCCAAAAAATTGCCGCAAAAAGAACCAGGGCGGCGCTGCCGAGAAAGACCCAATCAGCGCGGTGCATGACCGGCAGGCGATACCAGGTGCGGGGTTGGGTGGGATCATAGGCCCGCAGTTCCAGGGCCAGAGCCACCCGGTCGGAATATTCCAGAAGGATAAAGGACAGGGGCAGGAGAAAGCCCCGGTACCATTCCTTGCCGTTCGGACCCTTGCCCCGCAGCAGGTTGGCCTGCCTGATCTCACAGACCTCCTCCCGCATCACCGGGAAAAAGCGCCAAACCAAAAGGAGGCTGATGACCAGGGGGGCCGGCAGACGCCATTGGGCCAGGGCCCGGGCCAGTTCCTGGGGAGGGGTGGTGGACACCGTCGCTCAAGAGGGAGATACCGACACTAACGCGGCCATCTGCGGGGCTCTTCTGGGTACCGTGTATGGCCGAGAGGCCATTCCAGATCAGTGGGTCAGATGCCTGCTGAACTGCCGCCCGGCCGCCGGACTGCCCCATGTACGTCATCCCCGTCCGGAATGGTTCTGGCCGGTGGATGCCTTAGAGCTGGCTGAGCGCCTGGTTTCACCTCATCGGCCTGAAGGATGACCCCAAAGCAGTATCCCCTTAGCTTTCCCCGTTAGCCCGAACTCCTGCTTTAAAAAAAATCGAGTCCTTCGTGACCTGATGCGGATCGGAGATAGTTTCTCTACCTATCCTCATGCCTTGGCAGAATGCCATGGCCGATCCTACCACCTTTATCCCCCGGACTTGGTCTTCCTCTGAGAGGGAATTTTTCATTTCCAGAATTAAACCCCTTTTCATGCGCCTGGTTTGTCAGATTGATAAAGATAAAAGGCCCCTGACGCATTTTTTCTCAAATCCGACAGGGGTTGAGGTACGCGCCAGCGTCACATAATGCCCCAGGTCTTATAACGCTTTAATTTAGTTCAATATTTTATTAGTGAAAACTTTGGCAAACAATATGCATTTCCATGGTTCAATCGGTTTTAGTCTGAAATCGGGGGAGGAAATCAACATGAGGCGCAAGTCGATTCAAAGCATGTTACTGGTGGTTCTGTTGGTGGGGGCGATCTCTCTCGGCGGGTGTGCCACCCCTCAGAATCCTTACACGTACCAGGGCGCCGGGTTGGGGGCGGCCGTAGGAGCAGCCATTGGGGCCGGCACCAATGGCAAGAACCCGTGGAAAGGTGCAGCCATCGGCGGTTTGCTGGGCGGGGCTTTGGGTGGCGTGGCCGGGGAGATGTACGGACGGTCTAACCCCTATTGTCCCCCCAACTGCCCGCCTCAGCAGGGCTATTACCAATCTGGACCGCAGCTTGGCTACGGGTATCCGCCCAACCCGGGTTACGGCACGACGCCGCAGAGTACCAGCTATGGCGCGGGAGATCCTTACTATCAGTAGGTTTACTACGATTTGGGAGAGTAGAGGCAAAATCGGCAAAACCGGCCGCCAGCCTCTAAAGATGTTGGGGCCGGGGTGGGGCTTAGGGCCCGAGGTGAGCAAGAGCTATCTGCTTCAAAAAACCTGATTAGGAGGGGAAAAAATGAAAAAGTTTTTAGTCTTAGGCGCGTTGGCAATGATTTTGTTCCTGGTGCCATCAGTGCAGGCTCAAGACAGGCACCACCAGAACCGCCATCATTGGCAGGGAAACCATAACTACCATCGGGGCCATTATAAACCCTGGCACCACCAGAACCGCCATCACTGGCAGGGAAAACATGACTACCATCGGGGCCATCATAAACCCTGGCACCAGCAGAACCGTCATCATTGGCAGGGAAAACATGACTACCATCGGGGCCATTTTCAACCGCCGAGATGGGGACATACTAATTTCCCCCCCAGTGGGTACCATGGGAATAACTTGCCGATGGGTTGGCAACACAGCGATTACCAGTATAGGTAATGAAGAAAACAAAAGTGGATGAGGGATTGAGATGCTCCTGAATTTGAAACACGGTTACAAAGGGGTTGGCTCAGCCAGAATATGGCTCCTGGCCTTTACACCATGTCTCCTTCTGCGAGCACCTCTTTCCCTCAGGCAAAACCACTCCCTCGGCGAGGGTGGGTAGGTGTTAGGTCAACAGTTGATGTCCTCGACAACGTGTTAGGTCCACAAACCCCACAAGTTATAAATGGAAAAACAAAAAGGCTGACAACTTTTAATTGCCAACCTCTTGTAATCCTTCCTAAATCATGGTGGAGATGAGGGGACTTGAACCCCTGGCCTCCTGCATGCGAAGCAGGCGCTCTTCCAGCTGAGCTACATCCCCACTGGCCTTTAATTATGGCGGCGAAATCTTCGATGTCAAGGGGAATCGCCGCGCAAGTCTCTGGTTTAAAAAAGGATAAAAAGCCGGGCGTACACCAGGGCCGGCGCGGTGAACAGAAAACTGTCCAGGCGGTCCAGCATGCCGCCGTGGCCCGGCAGCAGGGAACTGGCGTCCTTGACCTTGGCCTGGCGCTTCAGCATGGACTCGAATAAGTCCCCCAAAAAAGCGATGGCTCCCAAAAATAACGACAGCAGGGCCAGGCTGAGCATGGTGGCTTCCGGCAAAAGCCAGCGCCCCGCCACCACTCCCACCACCACGTTGGCCACCTGCCCCCCATACGTGCCGGCCCAGGTCTTGCCAGGGCTCACCTGGGGATAAAATTTTTTCTTGCCCCAAGTCTTGCCCACGTAATAGGCCGCGGTGTCCCCGCTGCAGACCACGGCCAGGAGCCACAGAATCCACCACTCTCCCTGGGGAAGATACCGGAGCCAGATAAAATGGCCCAGAAGGAGCGGGATGTAAACCAGCCCCAGGGTGTTGACCGCCAGGTCCCAGGCCAACTCCTGGATGTGCTCATAGCTCATCAGGTAAAACAGGAAAAGGGCGAATACACAACCCACCAGGACCACCAAAGGAATGAGGGGTCCCTGTTGGGCGGCCACCGTGCTGAAACTCAAGAGCAGGGCAGAGCCTAAGATGACGACCTTGAATTTCCGGGTCGGGTCTACCCCCTGGAGAAAGAAGCCCAAAAATTCCCAGTGGGCCAGGCCGTTGACCACCAAAAGGGCCAAAACCAGGCCGAGCCGCTTCCCTTTCAGGATGATCAGGACAAGAAGAGGGATGAGCACCAGGGCGGTGAGCCAGCGTTTCAGATGCATGTCGCCTCCGTGCCTCAGCTCTTGGGACTTCTTCGCAATCCCCACCACAACAAGGCGCCGCTCACCAGGGCGATTCCCAGGGCCACCACCTGGGTGGCGGGCATGCCGGGAATGAGTTCCGGCCCGCGGGGGTCAAGGGCGGAGGAAGCCCGGAAAAATTCCACCGTAAACCTGGTCAGGCCGGCCAAAAAAAAGTAGGTGAGGACCGTCTGGCCGTCAAAGCGCTTGTTTTTCCTCAAGAAGAAAACCGCGGCAAAGATGCCCAGGGACAGAAGAGCTTCATAGAGTTGGGCCGGATGCAGGGGATCCTGGACAGGGCAAAGGGTTTCCGGATGGGTGAAGCGCACCGCCCAGGGGAGGTCGGTGGGCCGGCCAAAGCAGCAGCCCGCCATAAAGCAGCCGATGCGCCCGAAAGTCACTCCCAGGGGTATGCCCACCGCCAGGGCGTCCAGGGTTACCCGCCAGGGCATCTTGTGGCGCCGCATGAAGAAAAAAGCCAGGAGCAGGGCGGCAATGAGCCCGCCGTGAAAGACCAGCCCCCCTTCCCAGAGGGCGAAGATTTTCAGGGGATTTTCGAGGAAGGGCCCGATATCCAGAATAACAAAGAGCAAACGGGAGCCGACGATGGAGGCCAGGATAATATAAAAGCACAGGTCATAGAAATGGCCTTCCGGCAACCCCAGGCGGCGGGCTTCCCGGCCGGCCACCAGGATGGCCAGTAAAAACCCCAAAGACAGGAAAAAGCCGTAGGTGTATAGGTTAACGGGCCCGATCTTATACAGGATGGGAAACATCTTGGCTCTGTTCCTCTTTAAATAAATACCACAGGAGAAAGCCCGCCCCGACGCAGACCAGGCTGTCTGCCACGTTGAAGGCCGGCCAGTGAAAATCGCCCAGGTGGAAATCCAGGAAATCGACCACCTCCCCGAGACGCACCCGGTCAATGAGGTTCCCCACCGCCCCCGCAAAGATCAGGCTGTAGCCCAGCCCCGGCAGGACCGGGTTTTCCGGCACACCCCACCACAAGAAGACCACCACCCCCATTACCAGGGAAGAGGTGAAGATGAAGAATATCCAGGCGAAGCTTGGGGACATGTTGGCGAAAAGCCCGAAGGCCGCGCCCTTGTTATAGGTGAGCACCAGGTTGAAAAAGCCCTCGATGATGGGAATCTGATCCCCTATGGTCAGGGCCCTCACCACCATGGCCTTGGTGAGTTGGTCCAGGGCCACGCCCACCACCAGGATTGACAGGAAAATAACGGTCTTCCGGGACATGGCCTTACCCTTCCAGGACCTGGGAGCACCGGTGGCAGATTTGGGGGTGCTGGTCGTTCTGTCCCACGCTGTCCAGGGTGAACCAGCAGCGCACGCACTTTTCCCCCGAAGCTTTGGTCACCTGGAGCAAAAGTCCGGGAATTTCCTGCGCCGCCAGGGGTTGGGCCATGGAGGCAGGCTCGCCGCTGATGGTAAGCTCCGCTACCTGGGCCAGGACCTTAAGCTCCTGGGCGCTGTTCTTTAATTTCTCTAAAAGTTCGGCATCCGCAGCCCCCAGGACCACCTGGGCCTCCTGGGTAGTGGCCAGCACTTTGGCCTTCCTGGCTTCCTCCAGACCCCGGTTGATTTCATCCCGAACCTTGAGCAAAAACTCGTACCTGGCCAGCAAGGCCTCATCGGGCAGCCCCGGCTGCGGCTCCGGAAAACTGGCCAGATGCACGCTTTCCTCCCCATGGCCCCCGGGGAGATAGCCCCAGACCTCCTCGGCAGTGAAAGACAGGATGGGGGCCATGAGCCGGGTGAGGTCGCCTAAAAGCTCAAGGAGGGTGCTCTGGGCGCTGCGCCGGGCCCGGGAATCCGGCCGGGAAATGTAGAGCCGGTCCTTTAGGATGTCCAGGTAAATGGCGGACATTTCCACCGCGCAAAACTGGTGCAGGCGGTGAAACACCAGGTGAAATTCATAATCCTGGTAAGCCCGCTTCACCCGGTTGGTGAGCTGGGCCATCCAGGAAAGGGCCAAACGGTCAAGCTCCTCCCGTTCTCCTAAGGGCACCAGGTCTTTTTCCGGGTCAAAGTCGTAGAGGTTTCCCAGCATGAAGCGGGCGGTGTTGCGAAAACGCCGGTACGCGTCGCCCAGTTGCTTCAAGATGTTGCCCGACAGGCGCACGTCGTCCCGGTAGTCCTCCGCGGTCACCCACAGGCGCAGGATTTCCGCGCCGTATTGGGCCATGACCTCCTGGGGGGCGATGACGTTTCCCAATGACTTGGACATCTTGCGCCCATCTCCGTCCACCACGAAGCCGTGAGTCAAAACCCCCCGGTAAGGGGCCGCACCCCTTGTGCCCACCGAAGTGAGAAGACTGCTGTGAAACCAACCCCGGTGCTGGTCCGAACCTTCCAGGTACAGGTCCGCGGGCAGGCCCATGTCCGGATTGGGCTCCACCACCGCGGCAAAGCTTACCCCGGAGTCGAACCACACGTCCAGGATGTCCGTTTCCTTGGCAAAGTTTTCCCCCCCGCACCCCGGGCACCTGCTCCCCGGGGGCAGGATTTCCGCGGCCGGACTGGCGAACCAGAAGTCCGCCCCCTCCCGGCGCGCCCGCTCGACGATGCCCTCAAGAATCTCCTGGGTAAGGAGCACCTCCGCGCAGTCCTTACAATGGAAGGCCACAATGGGCACGCCCCAGGCCCGCTGCCGGGAGATGCACCAGTCGGGCCGCTGCTCCACCATCTGATAGATGCGCTCCCGGCCCCAGCGGGGTATCCAGGTCGCCCCTTCGATGGCCCGGAGGGCCTTTTCCCGCAGGCCGTTTTTCTCCATGGAGATGAACCACTGCTCCGTGGCCCGGAAGATGATGGGCTCCTTGCACCGCCAGCAGTGGGGATAGCTGTGCCCGGCCTCCTCCGTGAGGAGCAGGACCCCCCGCTGCCGCAGGTGCTCGATAATCCCCGGATTGGCCTCCCAAACCCCCAGCCCCTGGAATTCGGGCACTTCCTTGGTGAAGCTGCCGTCGTCGTCCACCGGGGAATAGGGAGCCAGGTTATACCTGCGGCCGCTGTCGTAGTCCTCCTGGCCGTGTCCCGGCGCAATGTGCACGAGCCCCGTGCCCGCACTCACCGTCACATAGTCGGCCAAAATCACCTGGGAAGTCCGGTCGATCCAGGGGTGGTGGCAAACAGCCCCTTCCAGGTTCCGGCCCAGGGTTCTCATCACCTCTTTTCCCTTGAGGCCCCAGGCTGCCAATAAACTCTCGGCCAATTCCGCGGCCACTACCAGCCGCTCGCCATCCACCTCCAATACCGCGTACTCCAGGTCGGGATGCACGGCAATGGCCAGGTTGGCGGGGAGAGTCCAGGGGGTGGTGGTCCAGATGACCAGGGAAACCGGCGCCCCCCCGCTCCCCAACTCCGGCAGGTCTATAGGCGGGCTCACCAGGGGAAATTTTACATAGATGGAGGGGGTGGTGTGGTCCTCATACTCCACCTCCGCCTCCGCCAGGGCGGTGCGGCAGGTGGCGCACCAGTGGATGGGCTTTTTGCTCCGGACCACGGCCCCGCTCAGAAAAAACTTGCCGTATTCCGCAATAATGGTGGCCACATACTCCGGCTTCATGGTGAGATAAGGGTTTTCCCAATCCCCCAACACCCCCAGGCGCTTGAACTCTTCCCGCTGGATGTTGACGAACTTTTCGGCGTAAACCCGGCAGCGGGCCCGCACCTCCACCTGGGGCAGGATGACCTTCTTGGCCTTCAGTTCCTTGTCCACCTGGTGCTCGATGGGCAGCCCGTGGCAGTCCCAGCCCGGAATATAGGGGCTGCTGAAGCCCATCATTTGGCGGGATTTGACGATGATATCCTTCAAAATTTTATTTAAGGCGTGGCCCAGGTGGATGTGGCCGTTGGCATAGGGGGGCCCGTCATGCAGCACAAAGCGGGGCCGTCCCTGGCTTTGCCGGCGGATACGCCCATACAGGTCCATGGCCTCCCAGCGCTTCAGCATCATGGGCTCGCGCTGGGGCAGGGACGCCTTCATGGGAAAATCGGTTTTGGGGAGGTTCAGAGTCGCTTTGTAATCCATCCCGGCCTCCAAAAACTTAAACAATTTACTTTATCTCATTTCTTTTAAAATGCAATGAGTATGCGGATGCGGTTAGGTTCATCAACCTTGCGTCCGGGCCGGGGCTCATGCCTTGACCGCCTCCCACCCATCCTATAAGATGAAGCATGCGCCCCCAGGTCAAAGCTTTTTTCCTCTCCGCCTTTGTCTTTCCCGGTCTCGGCCAGCTTTACAAGCAGGACCGGCACAAAGGCGTTCTCCTCCTGCTGGCGGCCAATCTTGTCCTGGCCCTGGTGTTTCTGGCGGGGGTCATGGTCTTCTCCGAGGAATACATGACCACGATCCACCCCCAGGTCCTCAATGCCGACCATCTCAGGGTCTTGCTGGCCCGGATGTTGGCGAGACCCCTGTTTTATGTGCCCGCCGCCATATTCCTGGCCATCTGGGGGTATGCCGCGGTGGATGCAGCCCTGGCCCCCAGCCCACCCTCACAGGAGTCTTTATGAGCGTCACCGATCTGTTCTGGGTTTTCCTGATTTTCATCTCCCTCCAGCCCCTCTTCAGGCAGAAAGTTCTGGAATTTTTCCGGCGGCGCATACTCGTTCAATTGGAGAAGAAACGCTCCTCCCGGGTGATCATCATGGTGCATCGCCAGGAGACCATGGCCCTGCTGGGCTTTCCCATTTTCCGCTACATCGACGTCAACGACTCCGAGGAAGTCATCCGGGCCATTCACCTCACCGACCCGGACATACCCATCGATCTCATCCTCCACACCCCGGGGGGCCTGGTCCTGGCCTCCCTGCAGATTGCCCGGGCCATGAGCCGGCGTTCGGGCAAGGTCACCGTGTTCATTCCCCACTATGCCATGAGCGGTGGCACCCTCATCGCCCTGGCCGCGGACGAGATCGTCATGTGCGAACATGCGGTCATGGGGCCGGTGGACCCCCAGCTTGACCAGTTGCCCGCAGCTTCCATCCTTCGGGCGGTGGCCAAAAAGCCCGTGGAACACCTGGACGATAAAACCCTGATTTTGGCTGACCAGGCGGGGATGGCCATTACCGAGGTCAGAAACAGCATTTACGAACTGCTGCTGGATAAATTCCCCCCCGAAAAAGCCCAGGAACTGGCGACGGTTCTCAGCGAGGGCCGCTGGACCCATGGCTTTCCCATCACCTTCGAGGTGGCCAGGGCCATGGGCCTGCCCGTTTCTGCCGACATGCCCAAGGAAGTTATGGAACTTATGGAGTATTTCCCTCAGCCCACCCGGGCCACCCCGACGGTGGAATATCTGCCCATCCCCCGGCGCAGCAAGCCGGCGTAGAATGGGTGATGCCGTTTACGGTCTTGAGACCTCTGCGAAAACATGGTGAACAGCCGCCCCCGGCTGTATTTTTCAGGCGAGGGCTCCTGCTCTACAATATATTGATTAACTTATGGAAGCTTTTGGGCTGGCGTTGGATTTTCGCAGAGGTCACATTTTTGGTTTTCGGTTCTCTTTCTACTCCCCAAGCAGGAACTCAGGGACGAAAAAGGGCAGGGAGTTTGAGTTTGATACTCGGTTGCAGTCTATCGGCAAATAATTTAAGGGGCCCAGCTTGCCGTGCCCAAGCGGTAATTGCTTGCTGATTGTTACAAGACAGCTGCGAAAGTCCTCAAAATTGTCATTCTGAGGGAGCGCAGCGACCGAAGAATCTAAATCCTTCGCTTCGCCCAGGATGACAGCAAGGTTTTTCGCAGGGGGCTCAGTTCGAAGGATGGGCGAGAAATTTGCCTTCTATCGGCCCAGACTCAAAGGAGACATAATGCGCCAATATCTGCTTGATGAAATCAACCCATCCGACTATTCCCGCCTCAAGGACTATTTGACCGAACACGCCCAGGCCTCGGGCCTCCAGGATGTTTGGTGGGTGGATTTGCCGCCGGACCTTTTGAGCCCCGAACAATTTGAGCACCAGGACTGCCAGCCGCACCGCTTTGCCGTTGAACTGGGGGATGATTTCCTGCGCGTTGAGTTCCTCATCCGCAGCCGCAACACCATGCGTTGTTCCTGCATCGGCTACGCCACCCGCCAGCAGCGGGATTTCATCCTGGCCTTCGCCGACCGCCTGATGGATGACCTGAATCTGAAGACCTGATAGCAAGTTCCCGTCAAACAAATAATTTTCCTGCAGGGGCACGGCTTGCCGTGCCCAAACGCCGGCTTAGCCTCGCGGCTACAATAAATTGTCCAGAGAATGCAACTCGGTAGGGGCCGGCCCAGGTGCCGGCCCGAAATAACGGGAGGACACGCAGGTCTCATCTCGTCCCCAAGCTCCTGCTTGGGGACGCACTTGGACGCCAGGCCCTGCCTGGCCTTGGCAACTTCACCCCCGGAGCCCACTTTATCTAAGGTAGGGCGGGCCTCCGTGCCCGCCACTCAAGGCGGCCAGGGACGGCCGCCCTACCGGAATCTGCTTGTTTCTTCTGTGGACGA
>JBAQHL010000702.1:0-3262 GCA_049288295.1 Desulfobaccales bacterium | reverse complement strand
CGTTAGCCGGTCAGGCTGAATCCTGGTCAGGGAGAGACACGCCATGGGCAAGTGCCCGTTTTGCGGCTCAAATATCGTATTGGCGAACCGGTTTGAATTTTCCTGCCCGGTGTGCCGGCAACTGGTGGGGGTGTTGTCCGACGGCCCTTCCTTAAAGCTGGTCCGGGCCGCGCCTGACTCCCGCAAGACCCGGTATGCCCCCCTTCTTCGGGCTCACTGAGGCAACCCTGGACCACGAGATTTTTGGCCTCAGGCAGGGGTCTAATACCGGTTTGTAGTCAAACGGTGGCACAGGCTTTCCAGCCTGTGCAGGCGCAGGCTGAAGCCTGTGGCTACAAAATATTGCCTTAGAGCGCAACTCGGAATAAGACGGACATTACGATTCGAAACTCAAACACTCGAAACCCTTCGCAGCAGCTAATTTCATCTCTGGAGGTCTCTGTCATGAAACGCAACCTGTCCTCCGTCGCCCTGGTGGGCTGGTTCCTGATGGTCTCAACCATAATAATGCCGGCCTTGACCCCTCCCGCCTGGGGGGCCTCCGCCCTGGGCCTTCAGCAGGATTTCATCCGGGTGGCGGAGCAGTTGAAGCCTTCGGTGGTGAGCCTCAAGGCCATCACGGTGGTCACTTACCGCCTTCCTGGACCAGACGATTTTTTCCGGGGCACCCCCTACGAGGGAGTTTTTCGGGATTTTTACCCCCGCACTGTTCGCCAACCCCAGGTGGGGCAGGGGTCCGGCATCATCATCGACTCCCGGGGTTATATCCTTACTAATTTCCATGTGGTGGGCGGGGCCCAGCAAATTCTGGTGCGTCTCAGCGACGGCCGGGAATTCCGGGGCCAGCTGGCGGGGAGCAACCCCAGGTTGGATCTCGCCCTGGTGCGCATCTCCGCTTCAGGTCTCAGGCCTGCTAGCTTGGGGGACTCCAACCAGGTCAAGGTGGGACAGTGGGCCATTGCCATCGGCAGTCCCTTCGGGTTGGAGCAGACCTTCACCGTGGGGGTGATCAGCGCGGTGGGACGTTCAGGTTTGGGGCGGAACGCCTCGGGCTACTACATCCAGACCGACGCTTCCATCAATCCGGGCAACAGCGGCGGGCCCCTCCTGGACATCAACGGCAACGTGGTGGGCATTAACAACATGATTCTTTCCAGCGGCCAGGGCATCGGCTTTGCCATCCCCATCAACATGGCCAAACAGGTGGTCACCCCCTGGCTGCGCTGAGGATAACAATGGAAGAACAGATCTTCATCAAGACCGGGGAAATCAGTCTCGAAGCCAGGTTCATTGCCGGCGCCATCCCGGCCGGGGTGGTCATCACCCACCCCCACCCCCTTTACGGGGGGAGCATGAACAACAACGTGGTGTGGACCGCGGCCCGGGCCTTCGGAGACCGGGGCTGGTCCACCCTGCGCTTTAATTTCCGGGGGGTGGGCGCCAGCAGCGGCAGTTACGGGGAAGGCCTGGCCGAAGTGGAGGACGTGACCGGGGCCGTGGCTTACCTTAAGGGCCGGGGCTCGGGACCCTGTTATGTGGCGGGCTATTCCTTCGGCGCCGCGGTGGCGGCCAGGGCCCTTTTAGGGGGCCTTAAAGTGGCCGGAACCGTGCTCATCTCCCCGCCCATCGCCTTCATGGACCTGAGTTTTTTGGTCCAAACCCCGGGCATCAGCTTAATCGTGGCCGGGGACCGGGACGATCTCTGCCCCTTGCCTGATGTGGAAGAGCTGTGCCGCCAATATCAGCCGCCGGTGGAACTGCGGCTGGTTTCCGGGGCCGACCATTTCTACGGCGGCCGGGAACAGGAGTTGCATGGCATTTTGAAAGAATACCCTTTCCCTCTTGCCCCTGCCTGAGGCCGATGCCATTTTCCCGTTGTCCTTTGAGCCTCCCTGGTCTATGCTTTGCCAATGGCCAAGATATTGTACGGCGTCCACGGCACCCTGCACGGCCACGCCATGCGAGCCCTCACCATTGCCCGCCATTTTTCCGAGCACGAATTTCTCTTTGTCACCCACGACCGGGGGACCGCTGTCCTAAAACCTGAATTTCCAGTGGTGGAGATCCCCGGGCCCTTGACGATTTACAAAAATCATCGGGTGGCTGCCCTGCCCACGGCGCTGCACACGGTGCGCCAGCTTTTCACCCAGAAGGCCCGGCTCAACCAGGTCAAAAAGCTCATCGAGGATTTTCAGCCCGACGCGGCCTTAAGCGACTATGACTACCTGGTCGCCCGGACCTGCCAGGAGATGGGGCTTCCCTGTCTTTCCGTGGACCACCAGCACATCATTACTTTTTGCCATCACCCTCTCCCCTGGCGGCAACGGCTGCCCTATTGGCAACTGGCCCTGGTGATCCGGTTTCTCTTCAGCCAGGCCAGCCATTACCTGGTTATTTCCTTTTTCCGTCCTCCTTTGAAGCCCGGCATAAGGGGGGCCCGGCTGGCGCCGCCCGTCCTGCGGGAAAGTGTGCTGTCCCGGCAGGCGAGCCCCGGCGGCCATGTCCTGGTGTATCAGAGCATCCCCCCCTTTCCCGATTTTTTGGATTTTCTGCAAAGATTGCCCCACCCGGTGGTGGTGTATGGCTTTCATCAACATCGTCAGGACGGCAACCTCACCTTTAAAAAAAATTCCGAGGACGGCTTTCTGGATGACCTGGCCTCCTGCCTTTACGTCATCTGCGCCGGCAGCCATACCCTCACCTCCGAGGCCCTTTATTACGGCAAGCCCGTCTTGTCCATCCCGTTTCAGGGCGCGTTTGAGCAGGTCCTCAACGTCTTTTACCTGGAACGGTTGGGATACGGCCGGGGGCTCACCAGTTTTCCGCCGGGGAAGGATTTCATGGCCGGGTTCGAGTCCCGCCTGCCAGATTACCGGCACGCCATCAGCCAGGGGCAGTTTTTGGGGAATCACGACGTGTATGGGTCAGTGGGGGAATTCATCCGGGAAAAGGGCCGGGTCTTGTGGTGATATGGCTGAAACAGGTTCTTGGGAGGAATGCCAGGGACGCAGGGGCGGGTTTGAAACCCGCCCTTTATACCCCCTCCCCCCAAGCCCCTTCCCGAATTCCGTTAAACCGGGAGAACAGGCATCCTGCCTGTGCCAACACAGGCTGGAAGCCTGTGCTCCCAGACATTAAGCTGGGTACCTTGCAGAAATGAACGCACCTCTGTATTTGACCATTACCATAGACGTGGAAGAGGAAGGTCTTTTCTCAAGGAGTTATCCCCGTTCGGGGTCCAAAGTTACCAACGTGGCCGAAC
>JBAQHL010000701.1:0-1573 GCA_049288295.1 Desulfobaccales bacterium | reverse complement strand
GCCGGCAAACCGATAAGGGATATAGAAGGTGGGAATCCCCGGCACAAGGGAGGGGAGATGAACTTGACGGGGACCCCCCAAGCGTTTATATTCGAGGTTAAGAGACCACCATGAAGATTACCGATGTAAAGGGCCTGGAAGTCGAGCAGGTCGCAACCAGGCAGGCGGATAAGGTCAATGGCGTCCAGGGCCAGCCCACCTTGGAAAAGTCCGGGGCGGAAGGGGATGTCATCCGTTTGTCGCCCCAATCCCGGTTGATGCAAAAGGCCGGCGAAGTGGTCTACCAAACCCCGGAAGTGCGCCCTGAAAAGGTGGCAGCCCTCCAGGACACCGTGCAGCAAGGGACCTATGAGGTAGACTCCCAAAAAGTGGCCAACAGCCTTATCGCCCAAATGATCCAGGAAAAGTAGCAGACCTCCAAAAGAATCCTAACTCTCCAGGCAGGCCGGGCCCCAATGGGTCCGGCCTTTTTATTGATAATTCCACCCCAAAAAGACCTGGCATTCATGAGAGTGGCCGGCTTAAGCTGGTGATGAGGCCCAGTTGTGGATTTCGTGCCCAAGGGTAAGAAAACTCACCCATGTCCAGAAAGCTTCCACAATGAAAGAAAGGCCTGGTGGCACAGTTGTCCTCACCTGTGCTGGCGAGAGGCTAAACCTTATGATGCTGGTCTTGCCTCACCCCCGAAGATGAAAATCTGTTGTGGGCGGACCCGCTTGGCTGATTCAAGACGATATGGAAAATAGGTTTTGTAATGACGTGCAGTGGGCTGATGAGGCAATTCTTGGTGCAATGGGTAGGCGAAACGGGTAATAATAGAGAAGAATTTTATCTAAAGGATTAGCACTCTCCACATGAAAGGGGTCTGATGAATTAGACCTCTGGATTTTTCCGAAACAAAAGGATTTGGCAATGAAAAAATGGCTGGTCATGGCTATGGCTCTGAGCGCAGTGTGTTTTTTGGTCAATTTCTCCTGGGGCGCCGGGGGGGTGGAAGTTCAAGGGATTGTGGCCAACTGGAAGCAGCTCAAAGATAAGGTGCCGCAAAGATCTTATTTCCAGTTAATCAAGTACCACAAGGAACTGAAAGGCACCACTGATAGCGAGGGGTTCTCGGCTATTGAATCAAAGCTCCCCAAAATCAAAATAAAACCTGACGGATCCTTCAAACTGGTGGTTAAGGAGTTGTCGGACGGGAATTATTTCATCGCCCTGCAAAAGGCCCTGCCCAAGGAAATGTCCGGCGAGTCCATCGCCACCGCCATCCCCATATTGATAACCGAAAAGGAAGAACCTTTGATTATCCAGGTGCCGGGCGACTATCCCCTCAATGTGGGCAAGGTTTTTGTGGCCGTTCGGGGTAAAAAGGAGAAGCAAGAAGCACCGGCGACCCCGGCTCCCGAAAAGGCCAAAGAAGAGGCAGAGAAGGCTCCATCTCCCGAAAAACCTGAGAAAGAGGCGCCTGCCCCTGCCCCTCCGAAAAATGACTAAGAATGTTTGCAAAACCTACTTTCTGTCATCCTGAGCGAAGCGAAGGATCTCGTATTTTCGAAGGGTTATGAGATTCTTCGGT
>JBAQHL010000700.1:0-2394 GCA_049288295.1 Desulfobaccales bacterium | reverse complement strand
GAAGCAGTTCGCCAAGATCGTGGAGTTGTGCGGCGATAAGATCACTTTGCTTTCCGGAGACGACTTCACCGTGCTGCCCCTTTTGGCCATCGGCGGCAAGGGCGTCATTTCCGTAGTCAGCAACGTCACTCCCCAGGGTATGGCCGGCATGTGCGACGCCTTCCACAAGGGTGATCTCAAGACTGCGCAAAAACTCCACTACAAGATGTGGCCCCTCATGGAAGCCATGTTTTTTGAAACCAACCCCACGCCCGCCAAAACTGCCCTGAAGATGATGGGCAAAATCACCGGCGAGGTGCGCCAACCCCTGTGCCCCATGAGCCCGGCCAACGAAGACAAGCTCCGGGGGGTGCTCAAGAAGTATGGGTTGATTTAGCGGTTATTTGGGGGGAGAGGGTAAGGGCCCACCGGCCCCGGTAGCACGGGCTTCCAGCCCGTGGGAACCCCCCTCCCCATAGCACCTTCACGGAGGCCTTATGGTAAAGGCAATTGTATCTGGAGCCGCGGGGCGCATGGGGGGGCGCATTATTCATATGCTGGAGGGAGCCCAGGGCATTACTCTCTCCGGGGCCATAGAGCAGTCCGGCCACCCCCAGGTGGGGAAAGATGTGGGAGAAGTGGTGGGCCTGCCCAAAAAAGGGATCATGATAAGCGGCTCCCTGGCGGAGGTGCTGCCCCACGGGGATGTGTTGATCGAGTTCACCCATCCCGAGCCCACCCTGGCGCACTTGAAAGAGGCGGCCGCGGAGGGCCTCGCCATGGTCATCGGCACCACCGGCCTCAATCCCCAACAGGTGGGGGAGCTTAAGGGACTGGCCGGAAAAACCCGGGTGGTCTTTGCCCCCAACATGAGCGTGGGGGTGAACTTGATGTTCAAGGTGGTGGAAAACATCGCCAAGGTGCTCACCGAGGGCTACGACGTGGAGATTGTGGAGGCCCATCACCGCCTGAAAAAAGACGCACCCAGCGGCACGGCCCTGAAGCTGGCCCAGGTCATCGCCCAGGCCCTGGGCCGGGACCTGGACAAGGTGGGGGTTTACGGCCGCAAGGGCATCACCGGGGAGCGCCCCAAGGACGAAATCGGCATCATGACGGTGCGGGCCGGAGACATCGTGGGTGAGCACACCGTGACCTTTTGCGGCATCGGCGAACGTCTGGAGGTCATCCACCGGGCCCACAACCGGGACAACTTTGCCCGGGGCGCGGTGCGGGCGGCCCAATGGATTGTGAATCAACCGCCGGGGCTTTATGATATGCAGGATGTCTTGGGGTTGAAATAGCGGTGAGCTTTGAGCTTTGCACCCTGACCTGACCTGGTGTTCCCTGGTTCCCAAGTTAAACTTGGGAACCAGGTGAAAAACAATTTATTGGCTAGCCGCATGAAAGAGAAATTCGTAATCTGTATTCGCAATGACGACTATCCGGCTTCCTTAGAGAAGCGGAAGATTTATGTTCAGATTTCTGATACGGAAGCGAAAAAGCATCACCATATAAGAGTGATCGATGAATCGGGTGATGATTATCTTTATCCTGAAGAATACTTTAAAGTTATTGAATTACCTGAAGAAATTAAGCGAGCCTTAATTGAAGCGGTCTAACTGAGCCCTTCCAGGGGAATACCATGAAACTCGTGCGGTTTGCTTTTGAAGGGCGAACAGGATATGGAAAATTGGCTGGAGAGAGAATCCATTCCTTGGAGACCGCTCCCTTTAATGATCTTACGGAAACCGGCGAGATTCTGGCTCTTGGCGATGTTATCCTCCTCGCCCCCTGCGAACCCACCAAAATTGTGGCCCTGGGCCTCAATTACCGGGATCACGCCGCCGAGTTCGGGCGGCAGGCGCCCGATGAGCCTTTGATATTTCTAAAGCCCTCCACCGCGGTTATCGGGCCGGGGGCGGACATTATTTATCCCAGGATGTCCCGGCGGGTGGATTATGAGGCGGAGTTGGCGGTGGTCATAGGCAAAACCGCCCGGCGGGTGCCTGAGGATAACGCCCTGGAGTACGTCCTGGGCTACACCTGCTTCAACGATGTCACTGCCCGGGATTTGCAGAAAAAAGATGGCCTGTTCACCCGGGCTAAGGGTTTCGACACCTTTGCGGCCATGGGCCCCTGGATCGAAACCGGGATGGCCGATCCGGACAATGTGACGGTGGAGGCCTATCTCAATGGGGAGCGGCGCCAGCACGCCAGCACCAGCAATATGGTGTTTGGGGTGCGCCGCTTGATTGACTTTATTTCAGAAGTGATGACCCTTCTGCCCGGCGATGTCATCGCCACCGGCACCCCGGCCGGAGTAGGCCCCATGCAGCCCGGCGATGAGGTGGCTGTCCGGGTGGAAGGCATTGGCACGTTACTGAACCGAGTTTTGGCAGAGGAAGGGATGTAAGC
>JBAQHL010000699.1:0-1613 GCA_049288295.1 Desulfobaccales bacterium | reverse complement strand
TCGCTGATGAGCAGGTTATAGAAGTCCCTGATCTCCCAGGAGTTCAAGATAATGCGGGCGCCCTTGCCGCCGGCGCTATATGGATACTTCAGGACCACGCCCCCGAAGTCGTGGAGGTACTCGAGGCAGGTGCGCAAGACCGCCCCGTAATCCCGGGCGTCCACCTCGGTCCAGGCGGGGGCCACCGGGATGCCCGCTTCCTGGCAGAGATGTTTGCAGGCGATCTTGTCGGCCTCGATAAAGGCCCCCCGGCTGTCGGGGCCGATGATCTTGTCGCCGTAGCCGGCCTCGGCCACCCGGTCCACCAGTCCCTGGAAGATGAGACTTTCCGGCATGACAAAGGCAATGTCCAACTCCCCGCTCTGGAAAGCCCCGATAAGGGCCTGGGCGTAATCCTCCAGGGAGTTGGAGCGGGTGGGAATAAACCTCACCGGCCACTGCATTTTCTCGGCCCAGGGGGGCATGGACGGAGTGCCCCGCACCACCAGCCCCTCAAAGCTGCCGGCATAGAGTTCGCTGGTGGCCCGGCTGGTGTCCAGGGCTGCAAGAAGACTCCTGCCATCCGTACCCACATAGCCGATCCTGGTCACTGTCATCCCCCGCGTGTGAAGTTCAAACCGCCAGCCTGCCCTGCTTATACCAACTCCCGGAAGGTAAATCCAATAAAATCTGGGGAGTCTTCAGGTGCTATTTAAGACTGTTCTTGAAAGGTTTATGGAGGGGGGGCGCCGCCCAGCGCTAGATTTGGCGGGCAGGGCCCGCCCTACATTTACTGAGGTTTTTCATGAACACTTAAGGCCTCGTTCCCAAGTTCAACTTGGGAACGAGGTCTAAAAACATATGAGTACTGGTAGCACGGGCATCTTGCCCGTGCTGGACGGGCTGGAAGCCCTTCCTGCCGTGACTGGAGAAGTTTTTGAAAAAGTGAGGTTTGGAGAAAGGAGACGGGTTGCGTTACCTGGCATGAAATTACTCCAGAAATCCATACCCCTCAGAAAAAACTCCTCTTGACAGGGTCTTATCGTATGCTATTTTTAAGGTGAAGCAGAGCTTGGATCCGTCGCAGGCGGACTGAGACTCGGCGGGAGCGGCCACAATCAACCCCGGCGGATCAGTCCGGGGTTTTTTTATGGAAATTGTCAGCGATCTTCGGGACATGCAGGCCCGGTCCCTGGAGTGGCGTAAGGCTGGCCGGCACATTGCCCTGGTCCCCACCATGGGCTATTTCCATGAGGGGCACCTGTCCCTGATGCGCTATGGCCGGGAGCGGGGGGACCGCCTGGTGGTGAGCCTGTTCGTCAATCCCACTCAGTTCGGCCCCACAGAAGACCTGGACCGCTACCCCAGAAACCTGGAGCGGGACGCGGCCCTGGCCCAAGAGGTGGGGGTGGACGTGCTTTACACGCCCAAGTCCCATGACATGTACCCCGAAGGCTATCAAACCTATGTCACCGTGGAGAATTTGAGCCGGCCCCTGTGCGGCGCCTCCCGGCCCGGACATTTCCGGGGGGTGGCCACCGTGGTCCTCAAACTCTTTAACCAGGTGCAGCCCCACCTGGCCATTTTCGGGGAAAAGGATTACCAGCAGCTGGCCGTCATCAAGCGCCTGGCGG
>JBAQHL010000698.1:0-4315 GCA_049288295.1 Desulfobaccales bacterium | reverse complement strand
GGAATTCCCGGGAAAATTACGGGGTGAGGCGGCATGACACTCAAGACCGCTTAACTCACCCCGCCATATCCTCTTAAGGAAATTTTTGATAAAAAGGGTCAGTTGTCAGTTTCCTTTGCGGCCCCCTTGCTTTCCCGGAAGCCGTTCCGGGCCGGCCAGGATGGGTTTTCCCACCTTGTCGGCGATGGCCTTGAGCATGCCGCCGTATACCCAATGGTGGAAGGGTTCCAGGGCGTACCAATAGAGGATGCCCCCCAGGCCCCGGGGGAGAAAGCGGGCCACCTGGCGGATTTCCGTGCCCCCCTGTGGGGTGGCGGTGAGGGAAAAATCCAGGATGGCCTCGCCGGGGAGCTTCATCTCCGCCAACAGCAGGAGGCGGTGGGGCGGCTTGACCTCCAGCACCCGCCAGAAATCCAGGGCCTCCCCGGGGGCCAGTTCCTCGGGGTGGCGCCGCCCGCTCCTGAAGCCCACGCCCCCGAGAAGACGGTCCGCCAACCCCCGCAATTTCCATAAACCCGTACCGAAATAATAGCCGGTTTTCCCGCCCATCCTGGCGATAACGGGCCAGACGGCCTCGGGGGGGGCGTCGATGACCGCCCGGTAACCGCAGGACAGGATAGTGCCCCCGGCATAGCCCGTGTCGCCGCATTGCAGCCACTCCGGCGGCGCCATTACCCCCGCGTCCATCCAGCAGGTGTCCACGGTCTGCTGCTGGATTTTTTGCAGGGCCAGGCGGATGGTCTCCCGGCAGGTGAGGAGCTTTTGGGGGATGATGTCGCGAATGCGGTTTTCCTGGCAGATCACCGGGTTGCGCAGGCCTTCGGCCAGAGGCTTGGCAATGGCCGCGGGCACCGGGGTGACCAGGTGGATCCAGTAAGAACTGAGTTTGGGGGTCAAGACCGGCACCGGAATAATGAGGCGGTGGCGCAGGCCCGCCTCTTCGGTGTAAATGTCAAAAAGCTGGCGGTAGGTGACCACATCCGGGCCGCCGATGTCAAAGGTCTGCCCCTTGACCTCGTCGTGCTCCAGACACCCCTGGAGGTAATTGAGCACGTTGGTGATGGCGATGGGCTGCACCGGGTTCTGGACCCAGCGGGGGGTGACCATGATGGGCAGACGGTCCACCAGGTAGCGCATGATTTCAAAGGAGGCGCTCCCCGATCCCAGGATCATGGCGGCCCTGAGAAAAGTGGCGGGCACGGGGCCGGATTGGAGAATCCTGGCCACCTCGTAACGGGAGCGCAGGTGCTCGCTCAGGTGGGGGTCGCTGACCCCTCCCAGGCCGCCGAGATAAATGATGCGGTCCAGCCCCCCGGCCGCCGCCGCTTTGACCATGTTATCCGCGGCCCGGCGGTCGGTGTCGCCGAAGGTGCGAGGGTCGGCCAGCATGGAGTGAACCAGGTAAAAGGCGGCTCCGCAGCCCTGGGCGGCCCGGGCCAGGGAGTCGTAATCCAGGACATCCCCCTGGGTCAGTTCCACCTGGGGGTGCGTGCCCCAGGGACGGCCCTTGAGCTTGGCCACGGAGCGCCCCAGGGCCCGGACCCGGTAGCCGGCGTTGAGGAGCTGGGGCACCAGGCGGCCCCCCACATAACCGGTGGAACCGGTGACTAAAACGAGTTTGGCTTTTAGGTCCATAGGTTTTATCTTTGTTTTCTTTAGGAAAAATTGAAATGAGGGGCAGGGGACCGCAATCCCCAGAGCACGGGTTTCCAGCCTGTGGGAACCCTCCTCTCCACCCTCTTGGCAATAATCTCAAAATAATCAGTCCTGGGGAGATAGGCAAGGAACAAAATCCGGCCAGATCATTTTCCTTGTCCCTCTTTGCCGGGATTTAGTAAACTGAAGAAGTTGGGGCGGGCACTGCCCGCCATTATGGTGCGCAGTGCGCACCCTGCAAATTCCTTGAACTTCAACTTTTCTAAAGCAAGGGGAAAACCATGTTGAGCATAATTGAGGTCTGGTGGCTGAAGGGGTTATTGACGGTCTTGTTGTCCGGGGTGGTGGCCCTGTCTTTATCGTCTGGCGCCGAGGCCGCGGGCAAGCCGGTTAAGGTGAAGCTCACCACCGGCATGGGGGATATTGTCCTGGAGCTTTACCCGGACAAGGCCCCGGCCACGGTGGACAATTTTCTGCAGTACGTCAAGGACGGCTACTACAACGGCACCGTCTTTCACCGGGTGATCGACGGCTTTATGATCCAGGGGGGCGGCATGGATGCCAAGATGAACCAGAAGTCCGCCCGGGCCTCCATCAAAAATGAGGCGGATAACGGCCTCAAGAACGAACCCTACACCATCGCCATGGCCCGGACCAGCGACCCCCACTCTGCCAGCAGCCAGTTTTTCATCAATGTGGCCGACAATAAGGCTCTGGACCACAGAGAAAAATCCATGTCAGGCTGGGGTTATGCAGTATTCGGCAAGGTGGTGCAGGGGAAAGAGGTGGTGGACAAAATCAAGGCCGTGCCCACGGACCGCCAGGGCATGCATGAGAACGTGCCCAAAACCCCGGTGCCCATCATCTCAACTATGATTATTGCCCAGTAACCTGCGGTTAACCTGTGGGGGCGGACCCGCGTGTCCCCGTGATTTCGGGCCGACACCTGGGTCGGCCCCTACAACTGCTTAATCTCACAGCGAAAATGGTATAAGAGAGTCATCTTCTCATTTGAACCTTTAGGTCAATGACATTCAGGCTTCCTCACTTCATAGCATTTCCCCATTTATTTTTATGCAGCCGGGACGGTTCGAAGCGATTTTCCCTGGGTTTCTGCTCGGCGGGATAGCCGATGGGAATGATGGTCAGAGGCATGACCTGCTCGGGAAGGTTGAGGAGCTTTTTCACTCCGTCCATCCGGTCCGGATAGGGATAAATGGCGGTCCACACGGCCCCGAGACCCACGGCGTGGGCCGCCACCAGGATGTTTTCCGCGGCCACCGCGCCGTCAAGCTGCCAGTAGCCCTTGCCCTGAAACTTTTCCCGCTCCTGGTTGCCGCAGATCATGATGGCCACCGATGCCCGCTTTATCTGCAGGGCCTTGGTGTTCAGATTGAAAATGGCGTCGAGGACTTTGCGGTCGTCAATGACAATGAATTCCTGGCTGCGTTCATTGAAGGCCGAGGGCGCGGCCATGCCGGCCTCCACCAGAAGCCTGATGAGGTCTTCGGGGACCGGACGCGGGGAGTAGTCCCGGATGCTGCGCCGGGTCATAATGGCCGTGACGGCATCCAGGGTTCCCTGGGGAACTTTGATGTCGCCGGAGCTTGCCTGTGGGGCGGCCGCGACCGCGGGTTTTTCCTCCACCGCACCAAAGGCGGTCAATGCCGGTTGTAATAAGAATGTGGAGGTTAACAAGGCTATCAGCCGAAAAGCCCTAACCCGCTTATTAGGCCGCATAATATCTCCTCCTTCGTAAAGTCTCTTGGGGGGGGCCGGGGGCCCCCAGGCCCTCTGGCCACTGGCGTCTGGCCTGTGTCTTCCTCCCCTCAAACTCCTGCCTGTTCCTGCACAGGCTGGAAGCCTGTGCTCCCGCTAATAATATAAGAGGTTTGGGAGAGGGGGCAGGGGGCCGCGACCCATGGCAGCCCTCTAAATAGCCCTATTTGCAACAATCTCAATATGAAACCCACCCTGCGGATCTCCCGTTTTACAAACCACTACAATCCTATCATCACTGCCGACGGCTAAAAAAATCGTCAATGGCCGCAGCTAACGCAGGAATGGTGTAGTCCTCCGGCTGGACCTGCGGGGTGATGCCGTATTCCTGGAGGGTGGCGCCGGTAATGGGGCCGATGGCGGCCACCACGGCTTTGGCCGCGAGTTCCTGAAATTTTTTCCGGCCCACCAGGGCGGCAAAATTGTGGACCGTGGAGGAACTGGCAAAGGTGAGAAGATCAATCTGGCCCGAGTCGATAAAAGGCCGGGCTTCGGCGGGGATGCCGGCGGGCGGCCTGGCCTGGTAAACCGGGGCCACGTCTACCTGAATCGCGGCCCGGGTCAGGATTTCCGGCAGCACCTCCCGGGCTTCTGCAGCCCGGGCCAGGAGCACTCGGGAGTTGGGAGCAATCTGGGGCAGGAGGGCCGCAGCCAGGTCCTCGGCGACAAAGCGCCCCGGCACCACGTCGGCCACAAGTCCCCAGCCCCGCAGGGCCTGGGCCGTGGCCGGGCCGATGGCGGCCACTTTGGCCCCCCCCAAAGCCCGCACATCATGGCCCTGCTCAAACAGTCTCTGGAAAAAGGCGGCCACCCCGTTGGCGCTGGTGAAGATGACCCAGGCATAGGCCGACAAGTGTTGCAGGGCTGCATCCAGGGGGCC
>JBAQHL010000697.1:0-2467 GCA_049288295.1 Desulfobaccales bacterium | reverse complement strand
TTGAAAATACGAGATCCTTCGCTTCGCTCAGGATGACAACTATGCTTTTCACAGTCGTTCATGTCCTTGGACCACCCGAAGCTATAAAAATTAATGTAGGGTGCGTTTCACGCACCAATTTTGGCGCGTAAGACGCGCCCTACGAGCAATATTTTCGGAACAGCGGCCTCTTCGTTGAAGGTATTTTTCCTTTCAGGGCTGGTAAACCATAATCAGCGGTCCCCAAAGGAAATTTGGGGAAAAATTGCTTTCCCAGGCAGGAGAGGGATACCGCCGGTTTCCCCTTGCGGTCCCTGGGATTATCGGGTTAGGCGCGGTAAAAGAAAAAAGGGGGGCCCGGTAATCCAGGCCCCCGTTTATGGGATTAGGTTGGCTTAAAAATGTAGTCGAACCAGTTAACCCCGAGACACGTGGTTACTTGGGAGGATCTTTCGGTTCAGGGGGACCCTGATAAACAACTTCCCCATTCACCGGCACGGCGCCCCAGGCCGGGACGCAGACAGTAATGAGACACAGGGCCAACATAACCGACAGCACCAATCTTTTCATTTCCCAACTCCCCTTATCGAGAATATTACCATCATAATCGGCAACTTTCTCTTGTCAATAAAAAATTATGCATTTTGCCCAGAAGGTAATGTTTTACCTTCACCTGTGCTACAATCCCCCATCAGCAAGGTACTGTTGGGAGAGACGATTCATGCCGGCCATTTCTCTGCCGCCAATAAAAAGAACCCTCAGGCAAGTCGTGCTGAGGAGGGTAACGGGGATCCTGCCCCTCCTCGCCCTGGTTCTGGCCCTCCAGTCCCACATACTCAATGCGGCTGACACTGGAGGAGATCAGCAACTCACCCCCCAGGAAGCCTGGGTGCTCAGCCAGGTAAATGAGGGGAAGCCAGCCGACCTGGGAAAAAAATTTGGAGGAGACGACAAGGAACACCAATTGAGGGCAAGCTTTCTGAAAAAATTATTTGCCGGGGCTTTAAAAGACTTAAAGGTTCCGTACCAGGGAGTGTCCATTGCCCACGCCATTATCGCCGATGGTCCTTTGCACCTGAATTACGTTGAGATAAATTATCCTGTTACTTTGGCTGAATGTCGTTTTTCGGAGCACACCACTTTTGCTGAGAGTAATTGGAAACAAGACCTGTCCTTGTCCGGTTCCAGATTCTTGCGGAACGCCAATTTTACCGGCATAAAGGTCGGCGGCTCGGTTAATTGCAACGGCACTGTCTTTGAGGGCGAATGTGTGTGGGCCGAAGCCGACATCGGGGAGAAATTCCAGGCCGAGGGGGCGGAGTTCATCCACAAGGCCGATTTCCACACCATGAAGGTGGGCACGGAAGTCTGTTTGCCGTCGGCCAAATTTCACGGTCCGGTGGATTTTGAGTTAGTCCGCGTAGGTATGCGGCTCAACATGAGGAAGGCGGAATTTCTTCACAAAGAAGCCGAGGCCAAGTTCCTGGCCATGATGGTGGAAAAATATGCCGTGTTTGACGGAGCCCGCTTTCACGGCCCCGTCAGTTTTGTCATTGTTCAGGTGGGGTTGCAGTTCTGGGCCAACAAAGCTGAGTTCCTCAACGAGGACAAGACGGTGGATTTTCGGGGCATAAAAACGGGGAATAGCATCTATTTTGAGGAGGCCCTGTTTAAGGGTCCGGTGAGGTTCGAGTTCTCCGAAATCGGCGCCAACTTCCGGGCCACCGGCGCCAGTTTTCTCAACGCCTGCCAGGCCAAATCCTTTTCCCAGTTGAAAGTCGGGCAAACGCTCTTTCTGGACCGGGCCACCATTTGCTGCGATTTTGACCTGTCATATGGGGATTTTCATGACCTGGAAATCAGCGGCCTCATCAAAACCCCCCAGGCAGTGCAAGACAGCACCGTCAATCTCCCCAAATTAAACCTGGTGAGGACACAGGTGCAGGGGGAACTAAAAATCGCCCGCGCCTGCATTGGTGAACTTCTAGCCAGAAACATGCAAGTAAAAGGCCCCGCTCATTTTCACAACCTCGCCATAACCCGGCTGGCGGATTTCCGCCGCAGTTCCTTCCAGTCCCTGGACTTTCAAGAAGTCTCCTGGCCGGAGCGGCAAATGGTTGATGGCAAAGAAGTCCGTAAAGTCTGGCTGAACGACTTGACCTACTCCAGTATCAGTATTGGGAAACCGGAAGATAAAGACCATAGCAGCGACTATGGTGAAAAGGATTTCGAGGCTGTACAAAACTTGGTGGAGGACAGCCCCTTTACTACCCAGGCCTATGTCCAGTTAGAGGCCTTTTTCAAGAGCCTGGGCAAAGAGGATTGGGCCAATAAGGTCTTTATCCGCATGCATGACCGGGAGTTGGAGGAAAATCTTCATTGGGCGAACCCGCGGCGCTGGCTGGAATGGCTTTTCTGGGGAAAACTGGCGGGCTATGGCAAAAAACCTTTCCGAGTCTTTTTTGTCAGTTTTGCCCTGATCATTTTG
>JBAQHL010000696.1:0-2768 GCA_049288295.1 Desulfobaccales bacterium | reverse complement strand
GCCGGGGAACTTGACAACCTGGCCGCCCGGGCCCGGGGGGAAGTGACCCACCGCCTTTTGCAAACCATCCCCCCCGCAGACCGGCTGCCTGGGGAAGAGTGCGTGGCGGCGGCCCTGGTGGGTGTCGGGGTGCCAAGGACGTTAGCCCGGGATCTCGCCCCGGCAATCTTGGCCGAAGCGGCGGCCTCCCTTGAGGACCCTTTTTTGCAGAACTTGTTAAAGCCGGAATCAGCGGTAAGTGAGTGGGCCCTGGAAGATCAGCCCGTCCCGGGGGTCATCCGCCGGGGCCGCCTGGATCTCTTGGCCTTTGATGGCGCCCACTGGTGGCTGGTGGATTTCAAGACCTCCCGGCCCCCTGCCGGTGAAAACTGGGATGATTTTCTCTCAAAGGAGGCGGAAAAATACCGTCCGCAACTCTTAGCCTACCGGGAAATGACCGCCAAACTCAAGGGCATCGCCCCCCCCGAGTCCATCCGCCTGGCCCTGTACTTCACCGCCTGCCAGAAAGCAGTGGAGTTGTGAAAAACCGAGGGTCTCGGTTTTTGTTTACAATTCCATCTCAGGATTAATTACCTATTTTTGATAATGGCAAGCTATGGCAAGAGAGAGGATTTGGAAAATCAGACTTCCAGGAGATGAGGCTTAACGTATGGTTCAGCGACATTTCCAGTTTTTTTGGTCAGTATGTAAATATTACACATGTGTAATATAAACATTAATGTAAAATTTACAGATCCGACCCACAAATTTAATTCAGTTAACTCCTTAATTTCTATAGAGAATTAGAATAGAAGTTAAGTCGATTATTTTGGCACGATTATTGGAACAAAGGAAAGAAAAGCTTCTATTGCTAATACATGACCTTTTAACCACAGTGAAAGATTATCTGCCGCGTTGCCACTCTAAAAAATAATGTGGAGAAAGTAATGGAGAAAATGGAACAGCTTAAGGAGAAGCTTCTCTTTTTTGAACGACTGGCCATCATGGGCAAGCTTATTCTCTGCTCTGCCCATGAATTGAACGGTCTCCTGGAAGATATTAAAGATTTTTTGTCATTAGTCCAAGACAATGAAAATGACCCTGTAAAAAAGGGACACCTTACCGAGGCCCTGGGAGGTCTGCAAAAGATGTCTCTCATTATCAGGTCGTTACTCTCCAATTCTAATGTTATTAATCAAAATGATTATAGAGATAAACGTTGAAGTGATTCTTTCATAGCAAAGCGCTGTGATGATTTTTGCCTGAATCAGAAACTTATCAACCGTCTGAAAATTCAACCTATCCAGAGAATATCAACTCCTTTTGAGTCTAAAGATTCCCCTGTGATGCGCAAGCCTTTCTCTGGCTCTCATGCCCCTGGCGCCTGAAAATTCTCCCACCCGAAACACCCCCCTTTCGATATGCGGATCAGATCGATAATTTCTGCCGGCCTGGTGATAATTGCAGGGACTGGCAAGTAACTTGTACTCTGCTTGTTGGTACTTAAATGGAGGATATTTTGAGAGATCAGGCTTTCATCCGTCAATCCAGCGCGGCAACAACATCTTGATTTCCGTCCCTTTATCTGGACTCGATTCAATCTGAAGTTCTCCCTGATGGTCTGCGACTATGCGGTGCACTGCAGTTAGCCCCATGCCGGTCCCCTGGGGTTTGGTAGAGAAGAATGGATCGAAGATATACGGCTGGTCAGCGGGGGCGATCCCCGTCCCGGTGTCCCGAAGAGTGATCTCCAGATGTTTGGGCGTCGATTTCACGGCAACTTGCAAAACTCCACCAGCGGCCATGGCCTCACGGGCATTATCCAGTAAATGATTTATGGCTAGGCGCATGAGCCCTTCATCTACAAAAATGGGCGAGAGGTCTGGGGCAATCTGGCTCTCAACCTGAATCTTTTGTTCCACCATAACAAGGGCATCTTCTTTTAGGATTTCCTCCATCAACTCACCCATATTTGTCGGTTTGAGGTGTGGCTCCGGCAAGAGGGCAAATTCCTCTATCTCTTTGACCATGCGGTTCAGCTTGTCCACTTCGGCCAGGATGAGCTGGCAAATTTCCTGGGCCTTATCACCGGGGGACGCAAGCTTGTGCAACCGATGGGCAAAACCACCGATAACCATAATGGGATTGCGCACCTCATGGGCCACGCCCTGGGAAATCTTGGCCATGGCGGCCAGCCGCTCCGCCTGGATAAGCTTGCTCTCTGCAGTCTTTAATTCTTTCATGGTCAAGGCGAGCTGGTCGTTGAGGCGCTGGTAAAGCCTGGCGTTATCCAAGGCGATGCCTATTTGGTTCCCCAAAATAGTTAACAACTCTAAATCGTTGGCAGTGAAATTCTCCCCGTCCTTTTTATTGATAACTTCAAGGACGCCGATGAGTCGGTCCCTGGCCTTGAGAGGGACGCACAAGATGGATCTGGTCTTGAAGCCGGATTGGTCATCGAAGGCGTGGCAAAACCGAGGGTCATCTGAAGTATCGGCGCAAATCAAAGGCTTTTCTGTCTGAGCCACCCAGCCCGCGATGCCTTCGCCGATTTTCAGCCGCAAGCCTTTGATGCCGGCGGCCATAGGCCCCCGGGCCAGGCGGAAGTAAAGTTCTCCGGCGCTCTTATCCACCTCGAACATGGAGCTGACTTCAACCCCCAGAAACTGCTCCACGCAGTTGAGGGCGTTTTCCAAGACTTCTTGAATGTTCAGGGAGGAATTGATCATAGTGGAGAGGTTGACTAGCAGCTCAATCTCATCTCGGGACGAGGTACGGGAACCTTCCAT
>JBAQHL010000695.1:0-4095 GCA_049288295.1 Desulfobaccales bacterium | reverse complement strand
AGGACCCTCTCCGGGTACCCGGCCACAGCCTCGAAAGCAGCCAGGGCACCCTCCGGGTGGTAGCGGGGCCGGTAGCCGGCGGGCACGTAAATGCCCGGAAAATTTCGGGCCAACTCCCGCAACACCTCCTGGCGCTCATGCCGGGGTGCGCTTTCGGCCAGGAAATTCAAGGCGCCGATGGCGGCCACTTCCCCCTCTCCCAAAACAAAGGCGTCCATGAAAGGGGCCAGGGGTTCAGGATTGAGGAAAGTGGCCACCCCTCCCGCCAACACCAAGGGGTCTTCAGGACCCCGGTCCGTGGCCAAAAGGGGAATTCCCGACTGGGCCAGGATTTGCAGGGCCTTGGGGTAGTCCGCCTCAAAGGAGATGGAAAAGGCCACCGCGGCAAAGTCCCGCAAGGGCCGTTGAGATTCGAGGGTGAGGATGGGAGTTTGGGTGCGCTGGTGCTCGGGCCATTCCTCCGGACCGGGGAAAAAGGCCCGCTCGCAGGTCAGGCGAGGGTCGGCGTTGATGAGATGGTAGAGGGTCTGGAAGCCCATATTGCCCATGGCCACGGGGTAGATTTCCGGAAAAACCAGGGCCAGGGGCCAGCGGGCGCCCCAATCCCGGACGATGCTGCCCTTTTCCTGGGCCAAAAGTTTCTGCAAGCGGGCTTTGATCCTGGCCATAAGACGGTTTTCGGTTTCCAGTTTCCGGAAAAACGATGTTATTACACCTCATACCAAGTTCCCCTCAAACAAGTAATTTTTCTGTAGGGGCACGCCTTGCCGTGCCCAAACGCAGGCTAAAGCCTGCGGCTACATTTTATTACCTCTATGACCGCAACTTGGTATCATTTCCAGCTTATCCCAAGAACCAGGATTTGGCTATGGAAAGGCTTTTTTCTGTCTTCCCGGGGCGCTCCTGATTCAAACGGGAGAACAGGCATCCTGCCTGTTCCTGCACAGGCTGAAAGCCTGTGGTTCCGCTGGTTGCAGGGGGGGTGGAGGAGAGAGCTTGAGAGCAGGGCAGAGGTTCACGACCCCAGGCCTCCCTGCACCTGACTTATCCGATCGAAGTAAACTTGATTTAAAACCGGAAGGGTGTGGCGACTTGTGAAGTTCCCTGGATTATCCGGAAAAGTTCATCGGCCGCCGCCGGGTCCGTGAGGGTCAGAATTGTGTATTGCTGGACGGTGGCGTCTTTGTCACCCAGGGTGTATTGGGCCACCCCAAGGTTGAACTGCGCCTGGGTGTTTTTGGGATTGACGGCCACGGCTTGCTGGAGAGCGGCCAGGGATTCACCCAAACGGCCCTGTTTGCCCAGGGCTACCCCCAGGTTGTTGTAGGCTCCATCATTTTTGGGATTTTGGGCGATGGCCTCTTTCAGGAGGCCGATGGACTGCTCGGAATTTCCCTGGCGAATCAAGTTGAGTCCCTGCTGGCTGTAAATCTGTGACAAGGCCGTCTTGGCCTGAACAAAATTCGGGCTCAGGCGCACAGCCGTATTAAGATTTTTTATGGCCTTGTCCTGGTCGCCGTTGCCGTTGAAAGCCATGCCCAAATAATAATAGGCCTCGGCTGACTTAGGATTCACGGTCAACGCCTGCTGAAGAACCCTGATGGCCTTGGCGTAATCTTGGGAATCAAGGTATTTGAGGCCCTGGTTGATTTCGGCGCGGGCAGGGTCGCCTGCAGGTGCAGCCGCCGGTTCAGCCTGAGGCGCCGGGGTAGGTTCAGGTGAAACCTTTTTGACGCCCCTGATAATCTCCGGGGCTTTCCTTTGACCCGAAACCACACCGGGCCACATAAGACAGCCCGCCAGGGCAATGCAGACCACCATGAGAAAGCCTCGGCGCATAGCAACCCTCCCAGAGGCATAACACCAGGAATGCCCATAACCCAATCCTGGCCCCCCGGCTTACTTCATCGTGCCATTAATGTTGACGCAGCGAACTCTTCGGGCGGCCCACCCTGCCTCAGGTGTAAACGGCGGGAAAACCATACCCCACCCAAAAGGAAATTCGCTCCCCTTAACTGGACAGTTTCTTCTTAGTCCACCTTTCTCAGGAAAGGCGGCGTGTCCAGGTCGCTCTCCTCATACTGCAGGTCAGGGTGAACCACATACTTTTTCCCCTGCACCACCCCCAAAGGGGGCCGTTTCTCCGTGGCAATCGCCTCGGTAGTGCGAGGCGGCTCACTGCCCTTGCGGATGAACGCTGGAATCTCCAAATCCTCTGTGACCGGCAGTTCCGGAGGCGGAACCTGCCAGACATCCCGGCCTTTCTCGACGTCAAGGCGGTGGCCGATGCCGGTGGCAATAACGGTCACCTGCATAGCGTCCCCTAGATTATCATCGAACACCAGGCCCCATTTAATGAGGGCTTCGTCGTGGGCTTCGCCCTGAATGATGGTGCATACTTCCCGAAGCTCCTCCAGGGAAAATTCCTGGGAGGTCGAAATATTAATGAGGATGCCCCGGGCCCCCTTGATGGAAATATCCTCCAGGAGGGGGTGGGAAATGGCCCGCTCGGCCGATTCCACGGCCCGGGTGTTGCCGCTGGCCATGCCGGTGCCCATAAGGGCCATGCCGCCCTCCTTCATGATGGTGCGCACATCGGCGAAATCCACTTTGATGAAGGCAGGCTTGACAATCAAATCCGAAATGCCTCGGACCGCGGCGCCCAGGACTTCGTTGGCCATGGAAAAAATATCTGAAGTGCGGGAGTTTTTGTTGCCCAGAAAGAAAAGGCGGTCATTGGGTATGGTGATGATGGTGTCGGACACCCGGCGCAGCTCCTCAATGCCCTTATCCGCCAGGCGCATTTTCATTTTGCCTTCAAATTCAAAGGGCTTGCTCACCACGGCCACGGTCAGGGCGCCCACCTCACGGCTGATCTCGGCCACCACCGGGGCCCCGCCGGTGCCAGTGCCTCCCCCCATGCCCGCGGCGATGAAGACCATATCGGCTCCATCCAGAACCTGCCGGAGGCGGTCAGCCTCCTCCCGGGTGGCCTCCCGGCCAACCTCCGGATTCCCTCCGGCCCCCAACCCCCGGGTAAGGGTGGGGCCCAGTTGAATCTTGATGGGAGCCAGGTTCCGCTCCAATGACATGGCATCGGAATTGGCAGCCACAAAATCCACGCCCGCCATATTGGAATTGATCATATCATTGATGGCGTTACCGCCGGCCCCGCCTATTCCCAACACCTTGATCTTGGCGGATAATTCAGTGGGGACAAGTTGAATTTTCATGGAATAACCCCCTTTCCAAGATTACACGACTTCCTGAAACCAGTTTTTAATACGGGGCCACAGCCCCGCCTTGCCTCTCCGGGAACCCCCGCGGGGGCCCCGGCCCCGGGGACCGGCCTGTCTCCGATAAAAGCCGTAAAGCACCAGGCCTACTCCGGTGGCATAGGCCGGATTATGGATAACATCGGTGAGTCCCCCCAGGACCTCGGGATACCCCATGCGGGTGGGGAGCATCAGGGTTTCATCCACCAGGTTGGCCAGACCAGGCACCAGGGCCGACCCACCGGAGATGACGGCCCCGGCCAAAACCGGGTTGGCGGCGCCGGCCCGCTGGATGTCTTTGGTGAGGAGATCCAGAATTTCCTTCAGCCGCATGTCTACGATGTTGGCCAGGTCTTTCCTCAGGACCGAGCGGGGCTGACGGCCACCCAGACCTGGAATTTCAATGGTGGTGGTGTCATCATCCAGTGCGTTCAGGCAACAGCCGTATTCCGTTTTCAGGAAATCGGCATTGTTGAGGGAGGTTTGCAGACCCACGGCAATGTCGTTGGTGAGATTGTTGCCTCCCACCGGGATAACCGAGTTGTACCGGAGGGAATTGCCGGAAAAAATGGCCAGGTCGGTGGTGCCGCCGCCAAAGTCGATGAGGGCCACGCCCAGGGCTTTTTCTTCTTCAGAAAGGATGGCCTCGCTGGCGGCCAGGCTCTGGAGCACAAAACCTTTGCCACCCTCGCTCACCTCCAGCCCGGCCCGGTTGACGCATTTAATGATGTTGTTCAAGGCGTTCACTGCGGCGCTGACAATGTGAATCCGGCATTCCAGGCGCATGCCGTGGATGCCTATGGGATCCTTGATGCCGTCC
>JBAQHL010000694.1:0-1645 GCA_049288295.1 Desulfobaccales bacterium | reverse complement strand
GAAGTGGGGAGAAGCGGTTGAAAGTATTGGTGATCGTGTCGAGATAAGCCCGAAACTGAGGTCCTGGATCACAAAATTGGGCCAGGGTGTTTAGCACGGTTTGCAGGAAAGTAACGAGGTATTGCCACAGCCGCTCCAGGTAGGTGAGCTTACCGGTCTCTTCTTCCAGTTGGCGGAAGAGATCGCCGATGGTCTGGGCCTGTTTGTCGTGCTCCAGGAGGTAGGCCAGCAGGCTGTAACGGAAAAAGGCCTGGGTGACAGAGTAAACCTGGGCCGCGAAGGAGCGGCCGTGTTCCTGGCCCAGACCCAGGCGCTGCTTGGCTTCTTTGAAAAAGACTTCAATGGACCAGCGGCCCAGATATTTGTGCACCACTTGGGCGGCAGTCAGGGGCAGGTCGGTGGTGAAAAACGCGGCCCACGGCGGCTCCGCCTTGATCTTGCCCCCTGGCCGGGTCTCTAAATCGGGTTCTTTATACCCTTTGGTCAAGACGATGGCGCCTTTGAGGCCGTTGCTGCAAGTGACCGGCACCCGGAGGAGAGAGAGCCCCAAAGCCGGGACCTTGACCAGCCGGTGTTTGTGGGCCCGGTAGAGCTGATCCAGGGTGCAGCCGACCTCGCCCCGATAATAGAGGGTGCGGTCCCGTTTCAGGCGGCCGATGACGTGCAGACCCAGTTCCTGGACGCGGCGGCAGAAGGCGGGAGAGGTGAACCAGGCGTCCACCAGCAGGCAAGAGGCCGAAATACCCCGCGCCAGGGCGGCCTTCAGCATCTTCAGGCCCAGAGCCGGTTTGCTCAACTCCCTGGCCTCCTTTAGACGCCGGGCCACCTCCCCCCGACTCTTCACGGGCTGGGCCTCGGGGGCTTGGGCCGGCGCAGTTCGGGAGAAATGGTGGCCGAAGCTCACGGGATAGAAATTGCCGGGGGTCAACAATCCCAGGGTCAGGATCTCATAGCCTTTGACGGTTTTGCCCTGGGAGTGGTCATAGACGAAACTTAAGTGTTCCAGGCGCTTGCCCCGCTTGGGCAGCGCCGAGCTATCCAGGATGAAGCAGTGGTCCCGGGCGGTTTCGGACCAGCGCAGCCGCTGGCCCAGGAAGGCAAGGAAGCGCCGGTAAAAAGGCCCCCAGCTCCATTCGGCTTTCTTGAAGCGGTAGAAGGCGTCTTTTTGGGCCAGAAACAGGGAGTGAAGCGGGCGGTGCACCAGGTCATGGACGGTCCTGATGTGCAGAAACGCGAGGGTGGTGAGGACAAACAACAGGTGCCGGGGGCTGAAGCCCTCATGCTTGCGGATGCCGGCCCCGGTCAGATGGCTTTGGATATGCAGCACGACAAACAGTTCCTTGATCCTCAACTCCAGGCCGGCCCGAAAATTTTTCAGAGCCGTTTCGATTTGCCCTTGAAAGCGAACGATTTTCCTGTTATGCAAGGAGAGGCTCCATTTATGTGGTATTTTTTAGTGATTCCGCAATGTTAACTTACCACAAATCTGGAGCCTTTTCCATGTTCTTGGTGTTATTCTTAAAGCAAAAATAAGTAATTATCGACCGTTACTTGGTGCGAAACTTGAGTTCTCAAATAATTGGGTCTCGTAGTCGTTGACCCCCACCCAATAAATATGGCCGCATACCGCAATGGGGTGTTTCAT
>JBAQHL010000693.1:0-6226 GCA_049288295.1 Desulfobaccales bacterium | reverse complement strand
GCCGTCTATAGCCCGCCCGTTGAGCATGGAAATGGCCTTTTGTCCCTCCAATTTGGTTTCCATTTCCACAAAAGCGAACCCCCGGGGTTGACCGGTACGCCGGTCGGTGATGATCTTAGCCGAGGATACTGCTCCGGCTTCGGAAAAAAGGGTGTTTAGCTGTTCTTCGGTCATCTCGTTAGATAAATTACCCACGTACAATTTTATACTCATCTCTTCTCCTAATTGGTCTTGCGAGACGGACTTGCCATAGTCTTCTATCGGCAGGCTTTTCATTCAGGGCGTTTATATTCCTTCTTCATCTACCGCAGGAGGTTTCTTCACTATGGTTTTGCCTTGGCGATGTTTCATCTTTTCGTTGTTCTTTTCTTTGCGGGCCAACTTTTAGAGCGCTTTTGCCAACATAACGCCTTCGAGCCCAATTCTATATCTTTAAGAACCATGATGCTGAAGCCCCGACGGCCCTGAGGCCGTCGGAGTTCAGAATTATCAGGCTTTGTGGCCTAAAGTTTTACCACGTTTTGGGCCTGGGGACCCTTAGCACCCTGGGTCACTTCAAATTCCACGGCCTGCTCTTCTGACAGGGACTTGAAGCCTTCGCCCTGGATGGCGCTGTGATGCACAAAGACATCCGGGCCGCTCTCCCGGGTAATAAACCCATAGCCCTTTGAATCATTAAACCATTTAACCGTACCAGTTTCCTTCATGGTGAATCTCCTACAAATACTTTAAAGATATTCCCGCCAAAAAAGCAGGGCGCACAGCAGTCAGGCAAAAAAAATCGGCCGGGAACTAGCATCCCCGTCCGATTCTTGTCCAGGACTTGTGGCCCTGATTTCAGTCTGACATGCTAAACTTGAAATTATTTTACAGGAAGATTCTTCAATGTCAAGCTAATAAAAATATGTGACAACAGCCACCTGCAGTATCTTAGCGAGCCCTATAAATAGCAGAGAATATAAGGGTCTCTCCTAAATGACTTAAGTTAAAAGAAGGTAAGATATAATTAAATTCAGTTAAAAAAAAGTTGAATAAAAAAGGGGGCACTTTATGCGCAAATACATTATCGGTCAAGACCCTCGCGAGGTCTCAGCCGCCGAGCCGGGCTGGCTGGACCTTGAACTCTTGGCACAAGTTTAAATCACCTCCGAAGCTAGCGATTACCCGATTGAATCGGCACTGATTCCGGGTAAGGGTCCGGGCTGGCAGGCTGGGCAGCCTGGGGAGCAGAAGATTCGTCTCCTGTTTGATGAGCCGCTAAGAGTCAGACGGATCCATCTGGTGTTCCATGAAGATGAGACGGAACGCACGCAAGAGTTCGTCTTACGGTGGTCACCGGATGGCGGTCAGTCGTACCGGGAGATTGTGCGCCAGCAGTATAACTTCAGTCCGCCCGGGGCGACACGTGAGGTCGAAGACTACGAAGTCAATCTCGACGGGGTTACGGTCCTCGAAATCAAGATTGTTCCTGAGATAAGCAGTGGCACCGCCCATGCCTCGCTGGCGGCACTGCGCCTTGCCTAGTTATTATACCAAGATGCAGTCAATTGGTATTTTTTGTAATGGTGCAATTTATTGCGCCTGAAAACGGGCGTGATGCATCGCGCCCCTACAATTGCTGCATTGTTGTCCTTGGATTGCGACTCGGTATTAGATTGACTTTGGCCAGTAGCGATTACCTCCCCACTGACCACTGCCGCCTAAAGCACCGGATCAAAGGAGGGGCGGAATGGTCGCACCGGAAACCAAAAAAGAAATTGCCCAGGCAAAAAAGGAACTTCTGGAAGCGAAAGCCAAACTGAAGGAATTGAGCGCCAAACTCGTTGAACTGAACGAAGTAATGGAAAAAATCGAAGCAGCGCAGGCCGACTGGAAAAAATTGAAAACAAACTGTTAGACGAGTTTACCAAACAATCATATTTCCAACGCAGGAATAATAATCAAGATTAGATGGCGCCAAAACCGCACAACCCTGGCCAGGCTCACTAACCTCAATCCTGGACAGCCCTGGAAGATGAGGGCTCCTGCTGTGCTTCCCCATACTCGCACCCGAGCGCGGCGCCAGGCAGGGCTCGCGCCGTGGGCACCCCTATCTGGCGCTCCTCAATGATGGCCGTGGCCTTTTCCCCCACCACCCTTCTCATGTCGAAGAGATCCTCTCCCACGGCGCAGGTCGAGATGTACTCCACGAATCTGGTGGGGTTTTGCCGCCACATGCCGATCATCTGGGTCCAAAACTGACGCCGGTATGGCGTGCGCACCCCTTGCCACCGGATGATTTGCAAAAACGCCTTGAGTTCGGTGACTATCCTGCGCCAGCCCATGCCCCGGTCCAAGACGCCTTTCTGCGGCGGGTGGCCCCCGGCGGCGGCCGCCTGGGCCCGGGGAGCCGGCCGCATGGCCAGGTAGCAGCGGTATGCCCTCGCCAGATAACGGGACGGTTCGTACAGGTAGTTCCAGGCATCGACGTATTCCTGCATGACATCGGCTTCGGGCCGGTCTGGTTCGAAGTTCATGGCTGAGAAGGTCCCCAGATCATCCCCCATATCCTGGCGCAGTCGTCCTTCTCCCTCCAATCGATGCCACAGCCTGGTATGCGGCGCGGCCTGCAGGATGCCGAGCATGGCCACCGGTATGGCAGTCTGTTCCAAGAAGGCGCAGATGCGCTTGCCAGCACCTTTCTTTTCCCCGTCCAGACCGATGATGAAACTGCCTATGACCGCCAGGCCGTTCTGCTGGATGTTCTGGAGAGATTCGACCAGGGGATTCTTGATGTTGTGATATTTGTGGCTGATCTGCAGGACATTCTCATCCGGGGACTCGATCCCGACAAAAACCTTATCAAAGTTGGCCGCGGTCATGAGATCGATCATCTCCAGATCCTGCCCCAGATTCACCGATGCCTGCGTCACGAATTTGAAGGGTTCACCCCGGCTCCTCAACCAGGGGGTGAGCTCTTGCAGAAGAGCCTGAGCATGCTTTTTGCTGCCGATGAAGTTATCATCGCAAACGAACACCGAGCCCCTGGCCCCGAGCCGGTAGAGGGTCTCCAATTCGGCGATGACCTGCTGCGGACTCTTGTACCGGGGTTTGCGTCCGAAAAGGTTCACCACATCGCAAAATTCGCAGTCAAACGGGCATCCCCGGGAGGTCTGAATCGTAAAGGCGGAGTAATCGCTCAGCTGCAACAGATCAAACCGCGGGATCGGCGAAGTCGACAGCTCGGGCTTTTCATTACTTTCGATTATCCCGGTCTTGCCGTGGCGTAGCGCCTCCAGCAGCAGGGGCATCGTATTTTCACCCTCACCCCGGACCACCAAATCACAGCCGAACTCCAGAACAGCCTCGGGGAGCGAAGTGGGGTAGGGTCCCCCAGCCACGACGGTCTTCCCCCGGAGCTTGGCTTCTCTCACCAGGGCCAACAAGCCATCCTTCTGAATATACATGGCCGATATCAGGATCAGATCGGCCCACTGCCAATCTTCCTCGGTCAGGCTTCCGACGTTGAGATCAACCAGACGCAGTTCCCATTCTGGAGGCAGCAAGGCTGCCACCGTAATCAACCCCAACGGTGGGTTAACAGTTTTATTCCCCCGCAGCTGGGATGATTTCTGGAAACTCCAGAAGGACAGGGGAAATTCGGGAGATATCAATAAGGCGCGCATAGCAAAATAGCCCTCAATGATTGGTATTCTGTGGATATTTGGGGAATCCAGGACCTTTAACTAGTCGATTGGAACCTTCTCTCGGACTCGAACCAACTTCTTGGAAAAATAATCCGCTCCCCATGAGCATGATAACATATAACCTGTTTAAAGACCCAGATCCCACAGATTTTAGAACATTTCTAACCAGGGGAGCATGGTCCTTCTGTGATCTACCTCCCTTATCAAAGGAATCGGGTATCTTATTTAGCCCAGGTTGGAAATAAGGTGGGGAAAAAAAGAAAGAGCCAGGTCACAAGACCGAACTCTCTAAAAATACTGGGGTGAGCGACGGGACTTGAACCCGCGGCCTCCGGGGCCACAACCCGGTGCTCTAACCAGCTGAGCTACGCCCACCATCCATTATAGATGTATCATAAACCCAACGTCCGGGCAAGGAAAGCATCTCATCAGGAAAATATCACCGGGCCAGGGGAGGCCTTCACCCTTTACAATGACCCGGACAAGCCATATTTTTATAATTAAAGACAAAAAATCGGGAGAAAGCCATGCACGAAGCCAGGTTTTACGAAAAGGTGGAGGAAGGCAAGGTCCAATGTCACCTGTGCGCCCATGAATGTAAAATCGACCCGGGGAAACGGGGACTTTGCCACGTGCGGGAAAACCAGGAAGGGACCTTGTATTCCATGGTGTACGGTATGGTGGTGGCGGAAAATATCGATCCCATCGAGAAAAAGCCTCTTTTCCACTTTTTGCCGGGCTCCCGCTCCTATTCCATCGCCACGGCCGGCTGCAACTTCATGTGCCTGCACTGCCAGAACTACGACATTTCCCAGTTCCCCAAAAGACATGGGGGGAAAATCCCCGGCATGGAGCGCTCCCCCGAGGCCATCGTTCAGGAAGCCCGGCGCAACCGCTGCGCCACCATCTCCTATACCTATACCGAACCCACCATTTTTATGGAGTTTGCCCAAGACACGGCCCGCCTGGCCAAGGAACAAGGCATCCGCAATGTCTTTGTCAGTAACGGCTTCATGACGGAAGAGTCGGCTACGGCCATGGCCGAAGTCATCGCCGGGGACAACATAGATCTCAAAAGCTTCCGGGACGACTTTTACCGCAAGGTCTGCAAGGCCCGCTTGCAGCCGGTCCTGGACACCATCCAGCGCGTAAAGCAGCTGGGGGTGTGGCTTGAGGTCACCACCCTGGTGATCCCGGGGCTCAATGACTCCAAAGAGGAGCTTACCGAAATTGCCCAATTCATCAAGGGAGTGGGGCCACAGATCCCCTGGCACGTGAGCGCCTTTTACCCCACCCACCAGATGCTGGACCGGCCGCGCACCCCCGCGGAGACTCTCATTCAGGCCCGGAAGATCGGCCTTGAGGCCGGTTTGCGCTATGTCTACACGGGGAACATTCCGGGGCAGGGCGGGGAGAATACCTACTGTTACAGCTGCGGGGAGCTTGTGATCGAGAGGGTGGGGTATGCCATCAAGGGGTTCATCCTCCAGGACGGAAAATGCCCCAAATGCCAGGCGGCCATCGACGGGGTCTGGAAATAACAGCCTAAAGGACGCTAGGAAACCAGCAGTTCACCCCAGTTGAAGGTTAACAGTCTATTTCTTGCTTTGGGTGCGTTTATCGCGAATGTAGATGGTTCTTGAATGGCCGTCACGGCTAACTCTCTCATCTATATCAAAGAGTTTGGTGGCCAGGGCGAGTTCCCCCAGCTTGCGGAACCCATAGTTGCGAGGATCAAACTCCGGGGCCTGTTTGGCAATATTGCTGCCCACTGCACCTAAGTGGGCCCAGCCACTGTCATCGGAAGCCGCATCTAAAGCACTTCTGAGAAGGCTTACCAGTTTGGTGTCTCCCTTCAGTTTGTTGGCCGTGGTGGGTTTGACGGCTGCCCCCTCATCCTTTTCAAATCTGAGCACTTCAGTGAAGATGAATTTGGTACAGGCCGACACAAAAGCTTTGGGAGTCTTTTTTTCTCCAAAGCCATACACGAGCAAACCTTCCTCTCTAATGCGGGAAGCAAGGCGCGTGAAGTCGCTGTCACTGGAGACCAGACAGAAGCCGTCAAAGCGTTTCGTATAGAGCAGATCCATGGCGTCTATGATCATGGCGCTGTCCGTGGCATTTTTCCCTACAGAATACCGGAACTGTTGCACCGGCTGAATGGAATGCTCCAGCAGAACGGGCTTCCAGCTGCCCAGGTTCGGGGTAGTCCAGTCGCCATAGATACGCTTGACGCTGGCAATGCCATATTTGGCGATTTCTGATAAAAGTCCTTCAATAATCGAGGGCTGAGCGTTATCTGCATCTATGAGCACCGCAAGCCGGTTTTGCGACGATTCACTCAGTTTCATGGTAATGATCCCTCCAACCTCTAAGTGAGAGACCTTATCCCTAAAAGCTGCACTCAGGCTGTCCCATTAAGGAAAAAATAAGGGTCAATTAACGCTCTGCGGCAGATACTCCTGCCCCATCTTCCGGCCCGCCGCCCAGACCGCGGCGAAGATATCTTCCTGCTTCACAAAGCGCTTGTGGAAATCCAC
>JBAQHL010000692.1:0-10020 GCA_049288295.1 Desulfobaccales bacterium | reverse complement strand
ATTTTATTGATTGAGGTTTTTCGGCACGGACGTTCACCTATCTTTAAAAGCCTCAGGGCGGGGCCCATATGCCCCGCCCTTCTTTGTTTTTGGGGCGAGATGCATCAGTATCGCGTCCCAGATATATCTTTCAAAAATCTAAGGTAGGGCGGGCCTCCGTGCCCGCCATTTAAGGCGGCCAGGGACGGCCGCCCTACCAGAATCTGCTGGTTTTTTTCTATGGATGAAGACGGTGACAATTTTTTTAATGTATTCCTGGGACGCCATAGTAAAAGCTGTTGCAAAACCAGGATCTCGGTGCTTTGTCATCCTGAGCGAAGCGAAGAATCTATTAGTTTTAACAAGTTATAGATCCTGCACTCCGTTCAGGATGACAGAAAAACTGGTTATGCACTAGCGTCTAACAAAAAATACCTGTTCGACAGCAACCTGGGTGAACCCCAGGCGCTCACCATAAGGGCAATATCTCCAGGGTCCCGGTGTCCCCGTCAAAATGGGCCAGGCGGCCGTGATACACGGGGGGCTGGTTCAACAACACCCGGATGGCTTCTTGAACCTGAAGACTGGCGGTGAGGGCGGCCACCGGGGCCAGGATTTCCCGGCCGCCCCCGGGCTCCGTGGCGGCATCGCCGTAAATCGCGGAGAAGCTGTCAGGGTCGTTCGGCAGCACTGTGGCGACCTGGCCGAATCTCCCCACCACGGCCCCGTGCACCAGGGGGACCCCGGTTTCTCGCGCGGCCTCAAAGAGGTCTCGCCGGGAGCTCAGGTTGTCCAGGCCATCAACCGCGAGGTGCACCTGGGAGAGATATGCCGGCAGGTTGTCCGGGCCAAGATAATGGGAAATGGCCTGTGCCAGGAGAGCGGGATTGATTTCCTGCACATGGGCCGCAGCTATCTGGGCCTTGCTCTCCCCCAGGGTGGCTCGGCTGGCCAGCCACTGGCGATTGAGGTTGGAAGCCGCAAAAACATCGCCATCCGCCAGCAGGAAGCACCCCACCCCCACCCGGGCCAACAGCGCCACTGACATGCCCCCGAGCCCCCCCAACCCCGCCACCAGGACGCTGCTCTCAAAGAGGCGCAACTGCTCCGGGCAGGAAAGGCTAGGGAAATTTCGTTCGTAGCATTCCGGGAAAATGCCGGCCCGCAAGGCCTCACTGACGGCCTGCCGCAGGTTGAGGCAACGGCGCTGGGCCCAGTCGTGCAAATCATGAGCGCTGATGGTGCGAAAATCCTGACCGGCCCGGGTTTCAGGGCGGGATAACGAGGCGAGAAGTTCCATGGCTGGCAGGCGCCCAGGTTAACTACCGAATCATTCTATAAAAATTCCCAGTAAAATCACTGCAAAACCGGTCTTGTGGTCATCCTGAAGTTCTCCCTGTAGACGAGCGCCCGCCCTCCACCTGACCGCTCAGGTTTTGGTAGAGATGGTCCACCAAAAGGGAGGTGAACACGGTGTCCCCTTCCCGGCGGGTGGAAATAACTTCGATGGAATGGGGCACGCCCCGCTCATCGGCAAAAATGATGCGCTCCCCGGCCTGAAAGGGCTCCCTTCTGAACCAGATCTCCGGGGGCAAAAGCCAGGTCTTGCCGTATTTGGCCTCAAACTCGAAATAGGACAGGGTGTCAAAGGGAAACTGGACGTAGAGGGCCAGGTCGGCATCGGTGGCCTGGCGCCCCAGTCTGGCGGCGAGGCGGAGGCGCTCCGCCTCCAGGTCCACGTCCTGGGGTTTCGACAGGCCCCTTTCCTCATTGAGAATCCACCGCCAGGATCTGCCGTCCGGGCGCTGATATTCCAGAATCTTTTCACAGAGCCACTCGGCGGGGTAGTAAAAGGGCAGAGGCCCATAGCGCCCCAGGAGAAGATTCTGCAGATCCAGAGAGGGCCGTTCATAGCGCCCATAAAGGACGTTATTCACCGCGGTGGTTAACAGTATCTGGGAACCGGGGGTCACCGACCACCAGTTGCCCAGTTCCTCCTGGACAATGCCCATTTCCCGGAAAATTTCCGCCATGCGGTCCAGGAGCCCCACCCGCTCCGCCTGTTCATAGGCCGCGCCCACGGCCCCGCCGGTGAGCTTATAATGGGCCACGGTGGGGTCGTGCCCCCGGTACGGGTTTTCGAAAGGCTCGTAGATCTTCCTTTCCTGGCGCAGGATGTCAGAACTCTGCAGGAGGGCCTTGATGTTGATGCCGATGGCCTTTTTGCCGTAATCCCGCAGATTCTGAATAAGGGTGAGGGCCGGGGCCTGGCCGTACACCGAGCCGTAGCCGTGATCCGCCACATCGCACAGCTTGGCTCCCGCCAGCACCGCCGCAGTCATGCGGCCGATGTCGTTGCCGTCGGTATTGCAGCCGTGGTAATGGAGGATGATGCCGGGAACCGCGGCGATGATGGCCTCCACCAGTTGACCCACGCGCTTGGGCGTGCCCAGGCCGGCAAAATTCTTGATGGAGACGATGACGTCGGGGCCGGTGACCTCGAGGATTTCCCCCACCTTGGCCACGTAGTAGTCATCGGTGTGCTCTTTGCCGGTGGAAAAACAGATGCTCGGCATGAGCAGGCGGCCCGCCCGCTGCACCTCTTCAAACACCGGCACCATGTTGGGCACGTGGTTGAGGAAGTCATAGACCCGCCAGACATCAACCAATTTGGCAAACTCCCGCACCACCAGGCGGATGACGTTTTCGGGATAATGGCGGTAGCCGAAGAGGCTGGCCCCCCGGCAGACGCACTGGAGCAGCGTGTTGGGCATGGCCTGGCGCACGATGCGGAGCCGCTCCAGGGGATTGACCTGCTTGTACATCAGGTCCATGTGAATGGAGGCGCCGCCGCTCACCTCCACAGAGAAAAACCCCGCCTCGTCCCGCACCGGCGCCACCCGCACGGTGGTCATGGGCATGAGCCGGTTTTTGAAGTCGGACTGGGAAACATCCCTCTCATTGTTGCAAAGAAAGTAGCCGTCCGCTTCTCTCAAGGCAGTAAGGACGTCAGCCGGCGTCATGTGTCTGGTCAGGTGATCTGACATGGCCCTATCCCCAAAGGTGTCATTTAAAAGCAAAGGGATTCATTCCCTGGGCGTTGATTTCCGCGATCAACCGGGCGATCTTGTCCACTTCCCGTTCCTCTTCCTGATAATCCAGGAGGTGGGGATGCTCGTCAATGTAACTGGTGTCCAGCCGCCGCATGATAAAGTCCGGGTCGTGCACGATCTGGTGAAAAAAAGGAATGGTGGTTTTGACCCCCAGGATGAGAAAGCCCTTGAGGGCCCGGTGCAGGCGGTCCACCGCCTCCTGCCAGGTGAAGCCGTAGACCGTGAGCTTCACCATCAGGGAATCATAATACGGGGGAATTTCATAACCCTGGTAGATGGCCCCGTCCAGGCGCACCCCGTGGCCCGCCGAGGAATGATACAGCTGGACCACCCCCGGACTGGCCAGAAAATCATTTTTGGGGTCCTCGGCGTTGATGCGCACCTGGATGGCATACCCCCGCTCCTTCACCTGGTCCTGGGTGAAGCTGATGGGCTCCCCCTGGGCGATGAGCAGCTGCTCCCGGATAATATCGATGCCGGTCACCACCTCGGTAACGGTGTGCTCCACCTGGATGCGCGTGTTGACCTCCAGGAAGTAAAAGGAATTGTCAGGGGCCACCAGGAATTCCACGGTGCCGGCGCTGAAATATTTGGCGGCCCGGGCCATGTTCAATGCGGTTTCACAGATGCGGGCGGTTAAAGCAGGTTCTAACCCGGCAGGCGCGATTTCGAGGATTTTCTGGTGCCGCCGCTGGATGGAACAATTACGGGTGCCCAGGTGGACGACAGTCCCGAAACTGTCCGCCAGGATTTGCACTTCCACGTGTTGGGGACGGGAGATGACCTTTTCTATATAAATGTCGTCGTTGCCGAAGGAAATCATGGCTTCGGCCCGGGACTGCTTAAGGCCGGCCAACAGGGTCTTCTCGTCCACAACCTGGCGGATCCCCCGGCCGCCGCCTCCGGACACGGCCTTGATCATGAGGGGATAGCCGTATTCGGCAGCAAAAGCCAGGGCTTCCGCCTCACCGAAAGCGTCCCGGCTCAGGACTTGGCTGGCGGGAATCACGGGAATCCCGGCTTGCGCGGCGATTTCCCGGGCAATGACCTTGCTGCCCATGTTCCGGATCACCTCGGGGGGCGGCCCGATGAAGACGATGCCGGCCTGGGTGCAGGCTTCCGGGAACTCGGGATTTTCGGAAAGGAAACCATACCCCGGGTGAATGGCCTGGGCCCCGGTTTCTTTGGCGGCCTGGATGATTTTGTCGATGTTCAGGTAGTCCCGGCGGGGGCCCGGGCCAATACAGACCGCCTCATCAGCCCGCATGATGTGGAAGGCGTCTTTGTCGGTTTCCTCGTAAATCGCCACCATTTTGAGGTCCAACTCCTGGGCCGACCGCATGATGCGCACTGCAATCTCTCCCCGGTTGGCTACCAAAATCTTTTCGAGACTTGGACCGGTTTCCACTTCTATTCCCCTCAGCTATAACCTGGTATCGCCCGGACGGGCCTCCGGAACGTCGGTGACGTCAACCCCGGGTCGGTGCTCCGGGTTGTTTCTCAACCCATTGTAAAGGTTGGCTCCCTTTCTGCCAACCCCCGGATTTCTATATAGCTTATCGCGTCTAAAATAGAGACTCGTCTTATGGATTCCGCTGGGCCGGCTTAGACCGCGTATCCTTCTTAAAGATTGCGCAGGTGCGTGGACAAATCTTCGGTAATAAACCGGCGAATGCTGTCTCGTGCTTCCCGGTACATGGCCAGCGAGCCGCCGAACGGGTCAGTCACCGGATAACTGATAATCCTGCCGGGAAGATCCCCGGGCAGGTGGGAATCCAGGGGATAGGAGGTTAAGTTGATAAGCAGTGAAAACTCTGAGAGATTAACTTCCTCAAAACCCTTGGACCACAGACCCTGGGTGGCAATCCCCATCTCTGCCAACACCTGGAAGGTTTCTTCGGTAACAAAACCCAGGGGATTGATGCCGGCCGAGGCTGCTTTCACCTCGCCAGGGTATAAATGCCTGGCCAGCGCTTCGGCCATGATGCTTCGACATGAGTTGCCTAAACAGATAAAGAGCACACCGGTTGACATCATTACTTTTTTGCAGTCGCCCTGTGACCTTTTCTATCCATCCAAGAGATTAGAAAACAAGGAAAACATAACCCTTAAGCGTGCAGAATAATTGGGTGAATGGTTCCCCTAACCAGTATAGGCGGCAATGAGGAAAGTGAATAATATCATTAAATTACAATATGTTAAAAAGCAGACCTGTGGTTCCTTTTCGCGCCGGCAGGCTTTCCTAATGGCCAGATATGGCTCGGGAAGAACACCGCCAGGAATGGTGTTGATGTATACCACAAAATTCATCTCTTGGCTATGTCATTGTTTATCCTAACCATTTATTTAAAAGGCATGTTTCTTGCTTGTAACATGCAGTGAAACATTATCAGATTTTTCGCCGCGGCCGGAGGAACCGGCCAGGGCAGATCAGGTAAGGAGGGAAACGTTGGCTCCCATGCAAAGAACCGAAAACCCTTTTGATGTGGGCTCCTCGGTGTATCGCGAGGATTTTTTTCGCCCGGGCAAGGTGACGCGGCAAAAACTCACCGAAGCGGAAACCAGCTACCTGCTCACCCTAACCGCCCTCTCCCTTTCGGCTTTCAATGTCAACAATTGCCGGTTTGTGGTTGTCCGGGACCCGGATCTCAGGAAACAGATTCATAAATTCGCAGTCAATCAATCCCAGATTCCCCATTTTTCTTCCTTAATCATTTTGTGCGCTGATCTGCAGGGTGGGGAGAAAAAATCGGAGGCGAACGGCAGCAATAATAACAATGGCGAGGCGGAAGCCACAACAACCCCCAGGAAAAAAGGGCGCCAGGACCAGGAGCGCCAGCAACGGGATGATGCCATGTGCTCCTGCGGTATTGCGGCCCAAACCTTTATGCTCACCGCCAAGGCCATGGGGTTTGATTCCTGGCGGCTGGACGGCTTTCATGGCGAGGGCATCGGGAAATTAATCAATCTCCCCGAGGATTACCTGGTGGGCCTGATCCTGCTGGTGGGGAAAAACCTGAAACCGGCCTGTCCCAACGGCAGACAGATTAATATCCACGACATCATGGTGCTGGACCAGTTTTAACACCCGGAGGACCGCCCTACCTCAGATTTCTGAAAGATATACCTGGGAGGCGGTAATAGGTCCAAAAAACCAAAAAATATAGCCGTGAGGCTAAGCCTGCGTTCTTTTCCCAGTAGGAATTTGCGGCGCAGGCTAAAAGCTTGCGACTACCAGAAACATCCTTGCCCCGGAGCAGTTCCTCATGGGCTGCGCCCACCCACAAAGCATGAAAAATCGGTTTATCCCCTTTCGCCCTCTTAGGGGTACCACCTGAAGGCGGGATGCGCTTTGCTTTCCCGCCCTACGACCTAAAAACTTTTACCATGAAAAACCCCGTAGGGGCGCAATTCATTGCGCCCGCAGGGCTTGATGAATCAAGCCCCTACGAAACATTTTCATACACGGGGGCGGCCCAAATCAAGCCATAACCGTCTCGTAACAGCCGAAAAGAGCTTATATTTTACGGTTGATGTCAAATTCGCGTCATAATGCTCGGACATGCGACACCCTTCGCCTTCGGCTCAGGGTGGCAAGAAATACATCATTGGATTAATGAAGTGCTCTACTCGGTAAAACCTTACCGTGGGCGCCGCCGCCAGCCCAGGGCCCCCAGGCCCATAAGCCCCGTGCCCAGCAGCAAGACGCTCGCCGGAACGGGGGTGTGGGTCGGGGTGGGAAGGGGGAGGCCACTGAATTCGGTAATGGAGGCCTCACCGCCATTGTTGTCAACTTGTAAGCTTATCCAATTGTTATCCGAATCGAGGGTGAATGTAGCCTGAACCGATATCACATCATCTCCAGTTCCTTCACGGTATTCATAAACCGAACCAGTCGCATCCGACCAGTAGACATAGCAACCTTGGCTGCCTTTGAATTTAAAGGCTAAATCCACCACGTGGCTTTCCTCTCCTGTATAAGTCCAGGTTATATGAACATTAATATTACTGTATTCACCAGCGTTGGGGTCAAGCTTTGTGTCAATAAAAGGATTATCGCCCAATTTCACCCAGCTTTGATCTTGTTCATCGGGCGACTCGACGGTCACGGGAAATTCGTTCCCAGAAAATTCCCATCCGCCAGAGCCCATGTAATAAAAATTAGGCTCCATGACGACGGCAGCCTGACTCACGCCGGCAAGAACACTGAGCCCCAGCATGAGGGCCATAACCAGGATGATGCTTTGCTTGGTCAAATTCATGATCGTTCCTCCTGTGTAGTTGCCAGAGTTTGCTTCCCCCACCTCATCGCCTGCCGCCGGCGGGATAGCCTTGTCCAGCAAGAAAAGTTCTTTCGTCCCAAGAAAATGGTCTTGTGGCATAAGAAAATCGGGCTGCAAAGGCCCCCTCTAACACCTGACCTCTAAACCGCAATATTATTGAATTCTAACCGGTTAAGAGATTGGCGCCGCCACCTGACCTGCCTCGCCGGGCATCGGCCGGTTATTGATATTGCATGATCCGGGCCAGGAGGAAGGCGTCAGCGCCCGGCGGACCTCTCAAAATAGCAAGGCCGGGAAGCTGGGGACGGTAAAATTCCCGCCGTCGGCCAGATTGTCTTTTTTCTTGAATTTTTAGGTTGTTTCCAGTACTGTGAATGTAGAAATTCTTTCTTGTAGAACCAACGATGCCCCGAGGGAAAAACAAAACAGTGCGCCTGGGAGATCTGTACCTCATCAATGACGTCTCCCGTCTGGTGAACCTCTCCCAGAAGCGTATCCGGGAATACGAGAAAGAGGGCTTCATTAAGCCCGTCCGGGAAAAGAACACCAACAACCGCCTGTATTCCATTTTTGACGTCCAGCAGATCCAGCAAATCAACCATCTCATCCACGAGCGGGGCTTCACCCTGGCCTGCCTGCGCAACCTCATGGTGCTGGCCCCCTGCTGGAACATCTACGACTGCCAGGACAAGGAGAACTGCCCGGCCTTCCAGCTTCCCTGGCGGCCCTGCTACGAGGTGCGGGAGTACAAGGAAACCCTGTGCAACGGCCCCTGCGAGCGCTGCGCCGTCTACCTCAACCGGAACGTGAAACGGGAAAAAATCCTGGAAAAAACCCCTGCCTCGGAATGAGTTCCCCTCCTGAGACCGGTGCTTCTCCATCCCCTGCTTCTCAAACCCCGTCCCGAGCCCTTGCCATTGTAGGGTTTGCCAACTCCGGCAAAACCGAGCTGATCTGCCGCCTGCTCCCCTTTTTTGGGGCCCGGGGTCTGAAGGTGGCGGTGCTCAAGCACAGTCACCATGCCGACCCGGACCTGGGAGAGCGGGGCAAGGACACCTGGCGCTACCGCCAGGCCGGGGCCCGGGCCGTGGCCCTGGCCGCGCCGGGGCTGTTGCAGGTCACCCGGAGTTTTGCCGGGGAGCCGCGCCTGGAGGAGGCTTTGGCCGCTCTGGCCGGGGAGGTTGATGTGGTCCTGGTGGAGGGCTATAAAAGGGGACCCCTCCCCAAGGTGGCGGTGTTGAGGCCGGAAGACGGCGGGGAGGCCCCCCCCTACCCCAACCTCATCGCCCTGGTTAGCGATGGGCCGGTGACCTCCCGGCTGCCGGTTTTTCAGCGGGACCAAGTGGAGGAACTGGGGCGCTGGCTTTATGACTACTTTGTCCAAGAGTAAGCCCGCCGCGCCCTTAGCCGGGGTCACCGGGGCCATCCTGGCCGGCGGGGACAGCCGCCGTTTTGGGCGGGACAAGGTGACCCTGGAACTCGCCGGCAAGCCCCTGGCCCTGTGGGTGGCCGAGGCCCTGGGACCGGTCGTGACTGAAACCTGGCTCATCACCAACCGGCCCCTGGCGCATGCGGCTTTGGGACTGCCCATGGCCACTGATCTGATGCCCTTTCAGGGACCGGTGGGGGGGTTGGCCACGGCCCTGTTTTACGCCAGGACCCCCTGGGTGCTCCTGGCCTCGGCGGATGCCCCCTTCCTTACCGCCCACCTCGCCTTCGCCCTGGCCGCGGCTGCCGGCAACCTTTCCCGCCCGGCCCTGGTGTGCCGTTCGGAGCGAGGTCTGGAGCCCCTGCCGGGTCTTTATGCCGTGCGGCTTTTGAGCCGGGTTCAAGAATTTCTTAAACAAGAAAAGAGCTTCATGGCCTTACTGGAACGACTGCGGCCAGAAATCTTGGGGCCCGAGGTGTGGAAAACCTTAGATCCTGAGGGGGCGAGCTTCGAGAACCTTAACCATCCAGAGGACCTGGTTCGATTGGCGCCAAGGGCGGTTAAGCGACAAAAGGCTGGAATTTCCGGGTAAAGAGGGGGAAAGGGAAGTTAGGTTCCTCGAAGTTCAACTGGTTTGTCGCCGCAAGGGTCCCATACCGGTTTGCAGTCAAATGGCGGCACAGGTGTCCTCACCTGTGGATACGACCCAGACTGAAGCCTGCGGCGACAATAAATTGCCTAGGGAATGCACCTCGGTCTCAAAAAGAAGCCAGTTGAGGCAAAGGTAGGCCCAAGTCCAGGAAATTCAATTCCCGTATTGACAGGCTGCAGCGCCTCGGATACATTTTGGGCTAAGGTCCCATCGTCTAGCGGCCTAGGATACTGCCCTCTCACGGCAGAGACACGGGTTCGATTCCCGTTGGGACTACCAGTTAACTATTTATATTTACTGATTCTTTTGTCCTTGATTTCCCCCAAAAGCCTGTCAGTATTCTGTCAGTAATTTGAAATCGATTGCAACGGGAGTAAGACTGGATTAAGAATTTTGGGGCTATGTACCGAGACACAATCCTACCTTCAGGTTCGACTCCCGCCGCCTCCACCAATTTTGTGTAATTATTTATGTAAGTTATCATTTTTTGAGTGTTAAAAAATCAGGGTCAGAATAGGGTCAGACTCAAAAGTCTGGCCCATTTTCTTCTTCGTTGAAATCGAT
>JBAQHL010000691.1:0-2972 GCA_049288295.1 Desulfobaccales bacterium | reverse complement strand
CTGGCCATCACCACCAGCCGCGGCTCTCCGGAAATAGGCAGATTAAGTTCTCTAAATTCCAGGTTCCCCCATTTTAATTCAGCCAACAGCCCCTGCGCCGTCTGGATTTCCTGGGGAGACAACCCCGGTCCCTTAAGGGCCAGGGCTCGCCCTCCTGGAAGAAGCAAGGGCTCAGCTAGTTTCAGGAAACACGTCAGGGGAAAAGTGGCCCGGGAGGTCACCACCGCAAAACGGGGCCCCCACTCCCTGGCCAGCCTAGCGGTCAGGTGAGCCTGGAGAATTTCCACGCCGGGCAATTGCCAGAGCGCTGTCAGATACTCCAGGAAGGCCGCCTTTTTCCCTCGGGACTCCACCAGGGTGACCGTGAGACTGGGGCGCACCAGCTTCAGCACCAGCCCCGGAAAACCGGCGCCGCTTCCCAGGTCCGCCAGGGACGGGGCGTCCTCAAGGAAGGGCAGGACGGCCAGGGAATCGAGAAAGTGCTTGATCACCATGTCCCGAGGAGATTTCAGGCCGGTGAGATTCACCCGGGCGTTCCAGGTTTGCAATTCCACCAAATACACCTGAAACTTGGCCAGGACATCCGGAGGCAGCGTTATACCCAGGGCGGCAGCGCCTTCCTGGAGAAGGGCTAGTGGATCGTCCATATCTTGGGAATGCCTGGTGTCATGGGCGACATTGTGCCAGATGGTTATTCTTCTTTTAAAATTGCGGCCAGGTTAGGCTGCATGGCCCGCCAGGCCGGATAGGCCCCCGCGGCCAGACCCAGACCCAGGACCAGCACAAAGGTTTGCAGGTAAATGGCCGGGGTGAAAAAGAACTGCACGGTCCAACCGAAGGCCTGTTTATTGATGACAAAGATAAGCAGCAGGGAAAGAAGCGAGCCCGCCATTGCACCCAAGAGAAAGCTCAGAAAGCTGGCCAGCCCGGACTCCACCAGGACCATGCCCATGATTTGACGCCGGGAGGCCCCCAGGGCCTGAAGCAGGGCCAGTTCACGCTCCCGGTCCATGATAACCACCAGAAAGGTGGTGATGATGCCGAACACCGCCACCACCACCGCCACCCCCTCCAGGGCGTAAGTCAGGGCGAAGGTTTCGTCAAAAATCCTGAGAATACCGTCCCGCAAATCGGCATGGGACAAAGTAAGGAGTTGGTAGCGGCTGCCGTAGCGTTCCTGGAGCCTGGCCTGGACCTCTTTGATTTTTTTCTTGTCCTTGAGATAAAGCCGCACGGCGTTCACCTGGGTGTCGGGCCAGAAGCGGCGAAACTGGCGGATGTCCATCCAGACGCTGGGGCCGTCGGTGCGGTAGTCATAAAACACCCCGGCGACCTTGAGGGTCTGGGGACCGGAGGGTGTCGGCAGGACCAGGGTATCCCCTTCCCTATAGCCAAAGGTTTCCGCCAGGGGTTCGGAAATGACGATGGGCCAGGGGATTCCGGGGTCCTTTACTCCTCCGGCGGTGTTCATAATGTCGTTGGTGTCACCTTTCCTGAACCACAAACCGCCGTACTTGGCCAGGACCGGAAAGCTGCCGCCGATGACCAGAACGTAGCGGTCCTTGAAAGGGATGCGCACGCAGCGGTAGAGATAAATGTCGGCCACCTCTGGTTCCTTTTGGAGATCAGCCAGGATCTCCGGCGGCAGAAAGCGGTCGTAGGCCGCGGTGGAAAAGACTGCGGGGCCAAAGAAGATATCGCCGCTGATGGAACGGTTGATCCAGGTGTCCACGGTTTTTCGGAAGGAGCCGATCATCACCGCCACCGCGATGAGCATCCCCAGGGCGCAGGCCAGGGCCGCAATGGAGACGGCGCTCCGGGACAGGGAGCCGGCGAGATACCGGCAGCCCAAGTCCCCGGAAGGCCCCAACAGACGCCGCAAGGGAGGACCCAGGGTCCGCCCCAGGGAACTGGCGGCCAAAGGAGTGAATAGAGAAAAGCCCAGGAGAATCAGGAAGGCCGCAGCAAAACCCGGCAGAGGCGGTCCGGAGCCGAAACGCAGTGTGGCGAAAAAGCCGGCCAGCAGCAGAATGGCCACCCCTGCCAGGGCAAAAGTCCAGGTTTTGCTTTCCAGGCGCTCCTCCAGGTCTTCCCGGTACCACACGGCCCGAACCCGGATGCGGGCTGCTTCCAGGGAAGGCACCAGGGCCGCCGTCAGTGTCGCGCCCACCGCCAGGGCCCAGGCCTGCAGGAGGAGGGGCCACCTGATGAGGAGTTCCTGGGCTTCCACCGGGGTATAGAGGGACGTTAAGGTCTGGGACATAAGGCCCAGGGCCCCTTGAGCCATGAGAATCCCCAGCAACAGGCCCAACAGCCCCCCCACCGCGCCGCTGGCCGCGCCCTCGGTCAAAAAGAGCAGCAACACCTGACCGGAGGTCATCCCCAGGGTGCGGAGGAGACCGATTTCCCTCCGCCGGCGTACCACCGACAGGGTAACGGATTGATAGATGAGAAACATGCCCACAAAAAGGGCGATGGCGCTCAAGACGGCAAGGTTGAGGCGGTAGGAGGACACCAGGCCCTCCATCTGGCGTCCCTGGGCTCCGGGTTGCACCACCTCGGCCCCCGGGGGCAAGGCTTCTTTGAGGGCTTTATCCAGGGAAGCCCCTCCAGGGTTCCCCATGAGGTCGATGTAGTCAAGCTGGCCGACCCGGTCCAGAAGTTCCTGGGCATGGGCAATGTCCATGAGAACCACCGAACCTTCCAGGGGATAAAGACCCCGGGGGGAGGTGAACACCCCCACCACCTCCAGGGTTTCCCGCCTAGAGCCCACCACTATGGGAAAAGAGTCCCCGGGGTGGAGGTTAAGGCGGGAGGCCAGGCGGTCGCTGACCAAAACACTCCTGGGCTTCACCAGGAGAGACTCCAGGGCGTCCGGCCCCGGGGTTCTGGCCGGCAGGACGTCAAAGGCGCGAAAGGAGGCCTCGGCAAAGGGATCGATCCCCAGGAGCAGCACCGGCTGTTTTTCCTGA
>JBAQHL010000690.1:0-2567 GCA_049288295.1 Desulfobaccales bacterium | reverse complement strand
CGAGATAGCGGTCGCACTCGCACACGCCGATGGCGCAGTCCGGGCCGCAGGCCATCTGTTCGCCCTGGTCGAAGATGATTTCCGAGCAGGGCCCGCAGGGGCCGGTGTCCCCCATGGCCCAGAAATTATCTTTTTCCCCCAGGCCCACAATGCGCGCCGGCGGGAGCCCCGCGATTTTTTGCCAGAGCTCCCGGGCTTCATCGTCGTCGTGATACACCGTGGCCCAGAGGCGCTCCTTGGGGAGGCCGTATTTGACGGTGAGCAGCTCCCAGGCCGTTTCGATGGCCCCCACCTTGAAGTAGTCCCCGAAGGAGAAATTCCCCAGCATTTCGAAAAAGGTGTGGTGCCGGGCGGTGTAGCCCACATTTTCCAGATCGTTGTGTTTGCCCCCGGCCCGGACGCACTTCTGGGAACTGGCGGCCCGGGTGTAGGGCCGCTGGTCCTCGCCCAGGAAACAGCGCTTGAACTGCACCATGCCGGCGTTGGTGAACAGCAACGTGGGGTCGCCGTGGGGCACCAGGGAGGAACTGGGGATGACCGCATGGCCCTGGGACGCGTAATAATTTAAAAAAGTGCTGCGAACGTCGCGGCTGTTCATGACTGGGAAGCCTCCTGCTCCGTGGCTGGCTCGGCAACGGGCGGCGTGGCGCCGGCGCCATAAAGGCCGTGCAAGCCCCGCAGCTGCTTTTCCAGATCCGCGGTGAATTCCGGGTGCTCCTTGAGGTAGGTCTTGGCCTTTTCCCGGCCCTGGGCCAGCCTTTCGGTGCCATAGCTATACCAGGCCCCGCTTTTGGTGACAAGCGCTGCGTCCGTGGCCATGTCCAGGATTTCCCCTTCCCGGGACAGGCCCTGGCCGAAAACGATGTCAAACTCCGCCTCCCGGAAGGGCGGCGCCAGCTTGTTTTTCACCACCTTCACCCGGGTGCGGTAGCCCACGATTTCATCCCCGTCCTTGATGGCGGCCAGCCGCCGGATGTCCATGCGCAGGGAGGCGTAAAACTTGAGGGCGTTGCCGCCGGTGGTGGTTTCGGGGTTCCCGAACATCACCCCGATCTTCATGCGGATCTGGTTGATGAAGATCATGCTGGTCTGGCTTTTGTTGATGGCCGCGGTGAGCTTGCGCAGGGCCTGGCTCATGAGCCGGGCCTGGGAGCCCATCTGGGCGTCCCCCATGTCCCCTTCGATTTCGGAGCGGGGCACCAGGGCCGCCACCGAGTCCACCACCACCATGTCGATGGCGTTGCTGCGCACCAGGATTTCGGCGATCTCCATGGCCTGCTCGCCGGAGTCGGGCTGGGAGATGAGCAGATCCTCGGTCCTGACCCCGAGCTTCCTGGCGTAATGCACGTCCAGGGCATGCTCCGCGTCGATGAAGGCCGCCACTCCCCCCAGGCGCTGGGCTTCAGCGATGGCGTGCAGGGCCAGCGTCGTTTTCCCCGACGCCTCCGGCCCGAAGATCTCGATGACCCGGCCCCGGGGGATGCCGCCGATCCCCAGGGCCAGGTCCAGACCGAGGGAGCCGGTGGGGATGACGGGCACTTCGAGCTTCTCGTCTGCCCCCAGGCGCATGATGGCCCCCTTGCCGTAGTGCTTCTCGATCTGCCCCAACGCCTGGGCCAGGGCCTTGGTTTTCTCGGTGGTGTCGGTGGTCATGGTGTCCCTCTTTTTTGGTTATTTTATTGGTTCAAAATATATACTTACAGCATGTTGTTGATGGCTTTCAAGGCTGTGACAGCTCTTCGATAATCATCTCCAATACTACCTTTTCTTACATAAATAAAAGTACCAGTTTCGCGCCACCACAACCTCTCTCTGGTTCCATCAAAAAGTTGAATCACTCCAGCTGTCCCAGCGGCAGCCTCGCTTGTATGTATTCGATATCGATCCCTTTGTTCCAAGACAAAAGCAAAGACGCCCATTTCTCCAGGTTGCATTGTGCTATTTCTTTTTAGAGGATAAAGTCCTGATTTTTTAAGGCGATGATAATAACAACCAACATCTTTACTCAATCGAGCCACAAAATCTGCCAAGGTTTCCATAGTACAAACTCAATTCACTACGGCGTTTGTTGCAAGGCCTCGCTCACAGCCTGGGGATTTCGGGCGATCACTCTAAGATAGGCACGAGCGGCGGCATCGGGCGCCTTGCGGCTCTGCTCCCAATCGCGCAACGTCCCCAGGGGAATGTGAAACCGCGCCGCAAACTCTTCCTGGCTGAGCCCCAGCGCCCGGCGAATGACTTTCACCTGGGGCGTGCGTTTCATCTGCTTCTCGGCATCGGGCGCGATGGGTTGGGCGTCCGGGTCGCTCATCGCAGCGGTCTGACGCTCCGCTTCCGTCAACGCGTCAAATTTCTGCCAATCGGAATTAGGAGAAGTTTTCTTTATAATATCTGCGTCTTTCATAGGGTTCGGCTCCTCTGGCCGAAATAATGCGGATCACATCACCTCTCATGGTATAAGCGACGTATACCATACGGCCTTCAGCCATGCCGATGATGACAAACCGCTCTTCTCCATATGCCTCGCGCTTGTCGAGCCATTCAAGGGCAAAAGGGTCTTTGAAAAC
>JBAQHL010000689.1:0-6438 GCA_049288295.1 Desulfobaccales bacterium | reverse complement strand
ATTTTAGATCGATAGTCATTTTATTTGGAGGGACAGCCCTACTGGTTTGATGCAGGTCATGGTGAAAATGGTATAAGACGCACCCTACGGCTCGAAACTCGAAACTTTTCAAGACCGAGCCTGGTGGAGATATGGTCAGGCAAGAAAAAACCCGCCTTCCCTGAGGAGGCGGGTTTTTTGCGGCTCAACCGAAAACCGGAAACAGCAAACCGAAAACGGTCTTTAATTACAGCACGCTTTTTACCGCGGCCCGGGCCAGTTCGATAATGCTGTCGGGGGCCACCCCGAAGACCAGGATAGTGGCGCACAGGGCATAGTTCAGGATACGGGTGGGCAAAGAGAGTTCGATGGGCGGCAGGTCCGAGTCCACAAAATAGGCGGCGTAAACCACCTTGAGATAGTAGTAGAGGGACAGGGTGCCGTTGACCGCGCCGATGAGGACCAGCCAGAAGAAGCCCTCGTTCATGGCCGAGGTAAACAACAGGAGTTTGCCGGTGAAGCCGATGGAGGGCGGCACCCCGGCCAGGGCGAAAATCCCCAGAATCAGGCTCATGGACAGCAAGGGGCTGCGGCGCCAGAGGCCGGCCAGTTCGGAGATCTTCAGATCCCGCCCATCGGAGGCCACTTCCGAGATGACCATGAAGACGGTGAAATTCATAATCAGATAGGCCAGGGCATAATAGATGGCGCTGGTGAAGCCGGCTTCCTGCATGCTGATGACGCCCAGAAGCACGTAACCGGCGTGGGCGATGGAGGAATAGGCCAGCATGCGCTTGAAATCCCGCTGGATGATGGCCACCAGGTTCCCCAGGGTCATGGAGATGATGGAGAGGATCATGAGCACCTGGGTGAAGCTGTAGCCGTAGCTGACGCCCAGGGCGGCCAGGCGGAGCAGCAGGGCCACGGCCACGGCTTTGGAGGCGGTGGCGATGAAGGTGACGACTTGATTGGCACCGCCCTGGTAGACATCCGGGGCCCAGAAGTGGAAGGGGAAGACCGAAAGCTTAAAGAAAAAGCCGGCCAGGGCCAAAAGCAAGCCCACCAAGCCGATGGGGCTCTGGAGCAAGTGGGGCATTTTCTGGACAATGTCCACCAGGTAGGTGGAATGGGTGGCCCCGAAAATGTAGCTCAGGCCAAAGAGCATAAACCCAGAGGACACCGCGCCGATAAAGAGATACTTGATGCCCGCTTCCACGTCGATGCCGTCGCCCTTGCGCAGGGGCACCAGGATATACAGGGAGTAGGAGGACAACTCCAGGGAGACGTAGATAGTCAGCAACTCCACCGAGGAGGTCAACATCATCATGCCCAGGGTGCAGGTGGTGAGGAAGAGGTAGAACTCGGCATGGTTGCGCTCATCAATGTGAGCCAGGTTCCGGGAAATCATCAGGACCAAAAAGAGGCCCAGAGACAGGGCGGCTTTAAAGATCTGGCTGAAGAGATCCACCCGGTAGGCCTTGAAGAACAGGTCCCCCTGTTGCCCGAGGCAGGCGACCGTTACCAGGAAACCCAGGCCCGCCAGGACCACGGTGACGGTGTAATCCCGGTGCACCTGGGGGGTGCGGCGCAAACTGAAGAGGAAGATGACGAAGGCCAGGCCCAGATAATAGAGTTCCGGTCCGAAGAGCAGCATGTCCATTCTCACATTCCCTGGATAAAGGGTACGATGGAAGTTTTAATCAAGCCCACCATAACCTGGGGGAAGAGCCCGAAAAAGATCATGAAGCTGATAAGGATCATGCGGGGCAGGCCCAGGAAAGGACTGACGTCCTCTAAATGGACGAACTTGGGATTGGGATCATTGAAAAAGCAGTTCTGCACCACCCTGAGGGCAAACAGGGCGCCGATGACCAGGGAGGCGATGGCAAAAAGGCCCCGCACCGGGAAGACTTTCACTGCGGAGACCAGCACCAGCAGTTCAGCCCAGAAGCTGGCCATACCGGGGACGCCGGCGCCGCACAGCGCCGCGATGATGAAAAAGGCCGAAGCCACGGGCATGATCTTGGACATGCCCCCCAATTCCAGGATGTCCCGGGTGTGGGTGCGGTCGTAGATATAACCCACCGCGGAAAAGAAGAGGGCGGTCATGACGCCGTGGGCGAACATTTGAAAGACGGCGCCGTTCAAGCCGTCAATGGTGCCGGTGGCCAACCCCAGGCCCACAATGCCCATGTGGGACACTGAAGAGTAACCGATGACGTATTTCAAGTCGGTCTGGGCCAGACCCACAAAAACGCCGTAGACGATGCCCACGGCCGCGAGGAGGCCCATGAATTGAGCCCAATACTGGAAGCCCTGGGGGCAGAGGTACATGGCCACCCGGAGGATGGCGAAGGAGCCCAGTTTCATGAGCACGCCGGCGTGGAGCATGGAGACGGCGGTGGGCGCGGCCACGTGGCCGACGGGTGACCAAGTGTGGAACGGCCAGACCGCGGCGAGGACCCCGAAGCCTAGTAACAGGAAAATAAAAGCGACATTCTGGACCCAGGGGGCGAAGGCCACCCCGTGGAGACGGATCATGTCAAAGGTGAACAAACCGGAGCTGGAATACAGCATGAGAATGCCGGGGATGATGAGGCCGCTGCCGGCCATGAGGTACAGGGTCAGCTTCATGGCGGCGTAAATCTTCCTGGTGGAGCCCCAGATCAGAATCAGGATGTACATGGGCACCACGGCGATCTCATAAAACAGGAAAAAGAAGAACATGTCGTAGGACATGAAAACGCCGAACACCCCGGTGACCAGGGCCAGCTGGAAGATGAAGTACTCCTTCACCCGCACCTTAAGTTCCCACATGGTGAGAACCCCGGTAAAGATGACGATACCGGTGAGGAGCAGGAGTGGGGCGTTCATGCCCTCCACGCCGACAAAGTAGGTAATCCCGAAGGCCTTGACCCAGGGATATTTCTCTACGAACTGCAGACCCCCCAGCGCCTGGTCGTAACTGACAAAGGTATAGATGGAGAGGGCGAAGCTGACCCCCGCGGCCACCAGGGCGACCATGCGAATCAGAAACCCTTGCTCCTCTTTAAGAAACAAGAGGATGAGCAGCCCCACCACCGGGGCCACCAACATGCACGTGAGAACCGGGAACGATGCCATGTGCTCGGTCATATCAGAGACCCATCAAAAGGTAGATGCCCAGGCCCGCCAGAACCAGGACCATGAACAGCAAGTTGTATTGGAGGAAAGCGGTCTGCAAAAAGGAGAGGAGGCGGCCGCCGCCCTCGCAGGAGTAGGCCACGGCGTCCACCCCGCCGTCCACCACCCGCCGGTCATTGTAAGTGAACCACTTGGAAAAGAAGCCGTAAATGACAGTGTCGAGAAACCAGCGCCAGAAGTGGTCCATATACCATTTCTGGATGAAAAAGTTTTCCAGGGAGGGAAAGTTTCTAATAAAGCCCTGCCAGGCGGCAGTCTTGGCGCCCCAATCCCGCCAAGCCAGGCCGATGCCCGATAAGGCGGCGCCCACGGCCAGGAATAACAGCAGATAATTCAACTCATGGGGATGGGACTCGCCCATGAGGAACTTCTCCAGGGACCCCTGCATGAAACCCAGGACCAGGGTGAAGCCGGCCAGGATGATGAGCGGCAAGGACATGACCCAGGGGACGCCGTGCTGGCCGTTATGACCGTGCCCGTGGCTGTCATGGGACTCATCATGCTGATGATCCGGGGTGGCCTGGTCATGAATGTGGGCGTCGTCGTGGGTGTAATCGCCATGAGGGCCGTGGCCGTGGCTGTGAGCGTCGCCGTGGCCATGGGCTGAGGCCGGGACTTCATAATACTCTTCCCAGGCTTTATGCTCGTCCGGGCGAGGAAAGAGGAGCACGAAGATGACCCGGAAGGTGTAATAGGCGGTGAGGAAGGCGCCGAACAGGGCCAGGCCCACCCAGAGCTTGTTGGGCAGATTCCATAAAACCCCCAGCACGGCCTCCTTGCTGAAAAAACCGGAGAAGGGGAAGATGCCGGCCAGGGCCAGGGCGCCGATGGTGACGGTGATCATGGGGATGCGCAGCTGGCGGCCCCCGTCTTTGCTCATGACAAAGAAGTCATTGGTGCCGAAATGATGGATGAAAACCCCGGCGCACAAAAAGAGGAGGGCTTTAAAGGCCGCATGGGTGGTCAGGTGATAGTACCCGGCAAACAGGGTGCCGCCCACCAGGCCGGCGGCCGACAGGCCCATGGCCATAAAGCCCAGCTGGCTGATGGTGGAGTAGGCCCAAACCTGCTTGATGTCCCGGGCCACCATGCCGATGGTGGAGGACAACAGCAGGGTGATGGTGGAGATGGCCAGGATAACCGCACAGGTGGTGGGGGAGGCGGCGAAGAAGGGAAAAAGCCGGGTGATGAGATAGACACCCGCCGCCACCATGGTGGCCGAATGGAGCAGGGCCGACACCGGGGTGGGGCCTTCCATGGCGTCCGGCAGCCAGACATGAATGGGAAACTGGGCGCTCTTGCCGGCCACCCCGCAGAAAACCAAAAGGGAGGCGGTGGTCAGGAGCCATTGGGGCATGGTGTGTTTCAGCCCGGCCAGGTTGACCGCGGTGATGTCCAGGGAGCCGAAATAAATGCTCAGGAGGGCCAGGCCCATGAAAAAGCCGATGTCCCCGAAGCGGGTGACCACAAAGGCCTTTTTGCCGGCTTCCGAGGCCGAAAATTTTTCGTACCAGAAGCCGATGAGGAGGTAGGAGGCCAGCCCCACCAATTCCCAGGAGATGAACAGTTGGAGAAGGCCGTTGGCTGACACCAGGCTGAGCATGGCCATGCCGAACAGGGACAGGTCCGCATAATAGCGGGCGAAGCCCGGGTCGCCTGCCATGTAGCCGATGGAGTAAACCTGGATGAGCCAGGCGATGGTGGCCACAATGACCAGCATGAGCAGGCTCACCGGATCCAGGAGAAAACCGAAGGGAATCTTGAAGCCTTCGGAGGACACCAGCCATTCCACCTGGGTGACAATGGGCGCCGCCAGGGAGGTCTCCCGCACGGTAAAAAAGAGATACCAGGCCAGGATCAGAGGAATGGTGGAGCACACCAGCGAAATGGCCAGGGCCAGCTTGGGCTTTTTCCAGGCAAAAATCATGATCAAGGCAAAAGCCAGCAGTGGCAGGGTGACGATGGCAGTACAGATGGTAAAGAGATTGTCGACCGGGCCCATGGTTAACCCCTAAGCTCCGTGGTTTGTTCGGCGCTGATGGATTTCAGCTTCCGGTACACCGCCATGATGATGCTCAGGGCAATGGCGGCTTCGGCGGCGGCCACCGCCATGATAAACAGGGTGATGACCTGACCCACCGCCGGATGAGGCGCCAGGAAGCGGTTAAAGGCCATAAAATTAATGCTGGCGGCGTTCAGCATCAGTTCGACGGAGATGAGCACGGCGATGAGGTTGCGCCGGGACAGCACCCCGTAGAGACCGATGCCGAAAAGCACCAGGGCCAGGTAAAGATAGGTTTCCAGTTGGTTAAAAATCAGCATAGGCGACCCCGAACTCAAGAGGAACTGCGGCCATCCCGGGCAGTGACGATGGCGCCCAGCATGGCTACGAGCAAGAGGAGCGAGATGACCTCAAAAATGAGGACGTAATTAGTCAACAAATAATGGCCGATGGTGGTAATGGACCAATCCTTGCTGCGCTCAACCGCAGGCACCCAGGTGGTCTTGCGGGTGAGGAGCGCCAGAAAGGCCACGACTGACCCGGCCCCCACCAAGGCTCCCAGGGTTTTCAAGAAGGACCGGGGAGGGCTTTTGAGATAGAGGGGCTGGGACAGCATGATGGCAAAGCAAATGGCGATACAGATGGCCCCCACGTAAATCAAAATTTCCATGAGAGCCACAAAAGGGCTGTTAAGATACAGAAAGAGCCCGGCCACCCCGATGAGGGACAGGGCCAGCCCCAGGACATTGTGGAAGATGTTGCGGGCGCCCACCGCGATGAGGGCGCCGATGATGGTCATGCCCACCACCACGAAGAAAGCCAAGGTGGCCAAACTATGCGCCATAAAGCTCATGCCTTCACCTCCCCTGCGGACTCGGCTTCGGCTTTGGCTGCGGCTTTGGCCTTGGCTTCTTGTTCTTTCGCCGCCTTGGCGGCAGCCTCGGCGGCCTGGGCCGCGTCGATGTCCGCCGCGGTGGGCACCGGCGTCGCGGGCAAGCCGGCGGCATTCTGGCGTTTTTGCAGCAAGATCAGATGGTCAAAGACAAAGTCCTCCCGGCGGTAACCCGCCAGGCGGTAGACCTGGGAAAACTCCAGGGCCGTGGTGGGGCAGACTTCGACGCAGAGGCCGCAGAGGCTGCAATACTGATGTTCGTGGATATATTCGGTGGCCCGCTTCTGCTTTTCCCCCGGAAATTTTGTCCCCGCCACGGTGATCAGTTGGGACGGACAGATACGGGAGCACATTTCGCAGGCGATGCACCGATGCGTTTTGG
>JBAQHL010000688.1:0-1611 GCA_049288295.1 Desulfobaccales bacterium | reverse complement strand
GGCCAGGGTGTCGGGCTGGATGGAAATATTGCTCTTCTGAGCATCCTGGAGATCCATCTTTAACTCTCCTTTCATAAATGCTTACATAGGGAAAATGAGGTATCCCCCTCCAGGGGGGTCCCGCCTCCAGTCTTCTTTTCGCAGAAGTCTGCTATTGTCATAGAAAAGAAAATAATCTGAATTTTTTACCGTGAAAATCCCCCGTAGGGGCGACGCATGCGTCGCCCTTACAACCGATTTTCATCATCGGGGTTGGCCCAAAATCGGCCCATGGACGTTTCGTAACAGTTGCTCATGAGCCTTCGGCCCACCCGCAAATTATGAAAAGTTTACCCCCCTCACCCCAACCCTCTCCCCCGCCCAGCGGGGGGAGAGGGGGCAGGAGGAATTTCTCGCAACTCGCAACTAGCAACTCAAAACTCGAAACTTTTCAAGACAGGATTAAGGCTTCCATGGGGCGTTAGTCGTGCTTGACAGGGACGGCTGCCGAAATTACAATAAAGACGGCTTGTTACCTGCTTCAACATAGGAGAACAACATGAAAGTCAGGGTGCTCCTGGTGGACGACGAAGAACAATTTGTGGAAACCCTGGCCATGCGCCTGGAGACCAGGGACTTTGCCGTGGCCACCGCTTTCAACGGAGACCAGGCCCTGGATGCGGTCAGGGCCAAGGAGGCGGACGTGGTGGTCCTGGACGTCCTCATGCCCGGCTTGACCGGTATAGATACCTTGCGGGAGATAAAAAAAATCCGGCCCCTCACCGAAGTTATCATGCTCACCGGCCATGCCACCGTGGAGACCGCCATTGAAGGGATGAAGCTGGGGGCCTTTGATTATCTCATGAAACCTACGGAAATCGACGAACTGGTGGATAAGATCAACCGGGCCTACAAGCGCAAGGCCGAACACGAGGACCGCATCCGCCAGGCCACCATCGACAAGATTGCCAAGACCCGGGGATTTTAATGCCGTTTTCTGTTTTCTGTTTTCGGTTTTCTGTCAAAAGAAATTAAGATTATCAATCGGTAACATTGAAAATTTGTTTCATAAGAAAGTCAGCTGCTATTAGGCGATTCTTTCTATATTCTCAGATTATAGCCTTCCGCAATAAATTCCCGGTAATAGTGGTCCACCATGGCGTCCGAGAACATCACCATGTCCATCTGCTTGCTGATCATCATCAGGCGGCCCAGGATGTCCAGTTTTTCCTCCAGGGTGGGAATGTCATAGCCGTCCGCCCGGGCGGTGAGAGAATCCTGCTTAAGCACCACCCGAAAGTCGGCATGTTCCAGAACCTTGGCCAGGAAACGCACCCGCCGGGCCCGGCGCGCCAGGGCCGCCCCGCCCCCATAGAAGCTCAGGCTTACATAGCTGTCCTCGGGGGCGGCGAGGTAGGATTCGATGGTGGCAAAATGAAATCCCAGCCGCTTGGCCAGGTTCATGTATTCTGCGGCAACGATGGCGTAATTTTTCTCCTCCAGTTTGTGATGGATGTTCGCCCCGGCGCCGGTGCCCGTGACCACGGACATCAACCCCTTTAAATCCACAGGCTTGGGCCCCTTCCAGCCGGCGGCATTTACTCCCCGCCAGTAGGCGGCCATGGGCCGGGA
>JBAQHL010000687.1:0-3092 GCA_049288295.1 Desulfobaccales bacterium | reverse complement strand
GCCAGTTTCTGCACTGATTTCAGTTTGAGATACCAGTCGATGAGTTCGGCAAAGGTCATGCGCTCCGCCGGAACTTTCTCCAGGATGCCAGGGTTCTCGATTTTTTGCGCCCGGCGTTTCCCTTCCGCGGCCCGGGCCTCTTCAATGGAGAAGCCCGCAGGTTCCCGGCGCTGCTTCCCGCCAGGCAGACGATAGCTCACCTAATACCTGACTTTTTTGGCCCGTTTGGCGGCCACGAAGCCATTGCCACAGGAACACATCCGATTTCTGATGGACTGTTTCTTGTGGCACCAGGGGCATTCAGCTAAGATCGCCATGGCTCACCTCCCGTGAAAATTGGGTCACCACAACAATGCGCAAAAGCGTATTAAGCGCAAAAAGGGTTAGTTTTGTGGCAGTGAAAATTTAGATGCGCCCCCCTGCTAAAGTTGCGAAAGTTGCCCCGGCTCCCGGCCGGCCAGACCCCACCACCCTAATCCGGAGTGGCCCTACTCTCCCGCATGTAAGCCCCGCAACTTGCAGATTTGCTGCAATTGCTTCACAAAGTAGGACATCGCCCCCACCCCAGATTCCAGGAGCGGCAGGTTGATCTTCATTCTTTCTACGACTTCCCCGGTGAACAGGTGCCGCCCTTCATAGTCAATATCGGTCTTCCCCTTGCCGCCCAGGGGCAGGGGCTTATATTTGCTGAACTCCTGCCTCACCTCCTCCAGGGACAGCCCCTCAAGCTTCGCCAGCATCCGGTGCCCTGCGGTCAATTTGGGCACCAAAATATCTAACCTCCGCAAGTCTTTCCGGGCCTCATCCGGGTAGATGGAGATCGTCGTCGCCGGCACCCGGTCAATATCCACCATCTCGATGGGCAGCCCTTCCTGCGCCAGTTCCTGTTGATACAGGCTGGCAAAGGCCGGATGGTCTACCACCGTCACCAGTTCATTGGCCCCCTGGGTCCCCGGCGGGGTCATGCGGCGCAACCCACGGCCCAGGGTCTGTTCCGGCAGGATGTTGGCCTTGGAGCTATAAGGACGTAACGGCACAATGGTGGTGACATTGCGCACGTCCCAACCCTCCCGGAGCATCAGCACCGACACGATGCAATTGAAGGGGCTGCTGTTACTGTCCAGTTCCCGGCTGAGTTTCCGTAGCCTTTTTAAATCCTCATCACTGATGGCCTTCTCGTCTTCAACGAAAACTTCTTGAGCCGCGGCGCCCCGGCCGACCTTCTTGATCTTCCCTTTCAGATTGGTGTGCAGGTTGATGGTCGTGCCGTTCAATTCCTTAAAGGTTTCATCAGTATTGAACCGGGTGGCGATTTGATCCGCCGCCTCGGTATCTTCGCACATTACGAACAGGAGCGTCTTCTTCCCGCTCTTTTCCCATTCCTTCCTGCTGGCTTTCCACCTCTCATACCCCAGTCGCAAATGCCGCTCAAACCGATAGGCCGAGTTATCGTCGGGCTGCTCCTCCAACCGGCGATCCGCCTTGCCAATAATCGGGGTCTTGACTATGCCCCCGTCCACCGCCTCCCCCAGGGGCGAATCGCAGATAATGTGCTTGAAATATTGCCCCTTGTTGTCTTTGGGGGTGGCGCTGAAATCCAGTTGGGCCGCCAGTCCGCCGCCGGTCCGGGCCTGGATGGTCTCATGCAGGTAGCGGATGGCCTCGTTCCAGGCCGAATCCGGGTCCCAGATATGATGCGCCTCGTCATTCAGCACCATCACCCGCCGGTGGGCCGTGATCCGGTCCCGTAACTCCGCCCCGGTATCCAGGGCGCTGGCCTTTGACACCGCCGGTCCCATCCAGGCGTAAGTCTCCCCATCCTTCTTTTTTTGCCGCTTGGAAGTATCAAACAGGCGATGGATGTTAGTCAGATAGAGAATGCCCCCCGTGGCCGCGCCGCTGGCTTCGCCTTGCAGCGTCACCGACATATTCCAATCGCCCCGCCATTCCGGGGGGATCAGCGGGTCCTGATCGAAAATATCCGCCCCCCCGCCCGGCGGTTTAAAATCTTCCTTCAGGCGTTCATAAACCGTCAGGTTCGGGGCGATCACCACGAAGTGCCGGGCCAGGTCCGAGTCCGACTCCCGCAGGGCATGGAAATAGCTCCAGACGATGGCCAGACTCATAACCTTGGTCTTGCCGGCGCCGGTGGCCAGCTTAAAGGCGTAGCGGCTCCAGGCGTCCTCGTCCTCGGTGATGCCCAAGGCCGCAATTTCCCGGTCCGGGCCGCCGAACTCCGCCACTATCTGGGACAAATACTCCAGCCGCCGCACCTCCTTGAGGAAGACCAGGGTTTCCATGGCCTCCCGCTGGCAGTAGTAATAGCGGAACTCGAATTCCTCCCCCGCCGGGGTGTGCCGCCGGTGGCTGCGGCCAAACCAGTGATGCAGCAATATCTGGCTGGTGTCGCTGGCCCCGGCGTAAAAGGCCTCCCGCCAGTCCCGCACCGCCGCCCGCAGGTTCTGGGGCATAACCAGTTGGGAAGGCCGCCGCCCGTTGAGGCGCAAGGCCGGTTCCCCCGCTTGCGGATTTTTCACCCGGTGCTGGACCGGTTCTTCCCAGGGGGCGAAGAGCGGCTCCAGGGCGGCGGGGTTGATCACGGGTCCCGGGCTCATACCTCCACCTCCACCGTGATGCTGGTGTCGCAGCCGAAGGTGTCCACCACCTTGACGCAGGCCGTGTATCTGCCGGGCCGGGGATACTTGTGCAACGCGGCGCTCACGGTCTTCAGGCTCCGGTCCTTGCGGGTGCGGTAATCCTGCCAGTGGTGATTAAAAGGCTGGCCTGGCTGCCAGTCGAAATCCACCGCCCAGAAGTCGATGAAGTCCATACCCTCTTCAGGGCCCGCTCTTTGATGGCCTCTCCCCTTCTTCACCGGCCCTTTCCCAAATGGCGATGGCGCCCTCGTGGACCAGTTCCCTGATGTCGATGTACCAGGGAAGCCGGCCGCCGCGGTATTTCCGCTGATACACCGTCCAAGCCATCTTGTAGGCCCCCTCCTCGTCAATAGGTGCCGGGTTGGAAATTTTCTTGGCATAGTCAACGATGTAATATCCGCGCTTTAGCGCTCCCCGTGCGGCCCAATAACTGCA
>JBAQHL010000686.1:0-1804 GCA_049288295.1 Desulfobaccales bacterium | reverse complement strand
CGGCCATGAAAATAACGTTCACCCGGATAACGCTCGTGGAGCATGCGGATCTCATCTTCTATGTCATCGCTGACCACCGAGATGAGAGTGTCAATGCCGGCCCGCACCAGCTCCAGGGCGGCGGAGTAGGTGGCCATGCCGCCCCCCAGGATCAACACCGGGCCATGGAATGAAACTTTCTGGGGTGTTATGGTGCGGATAGCATTGAGACCGGCCATTTCCGCGGCGATGAGCTTGCTGCCTTTCACGGCCAGGGCTTCGGGGGGCTCCCCCTCATGAACCAGGGCCACATGGTCCCGGAGATTGACCATGTCGATCTGTTCCGATTCCAGGCCCATCTCCCTAAGATCCCTGTGGAATTTCTTCAGCATGATCCGGGGTTCACAGCCGGCCAGCAGGACCCGGTCCAGCTGGTTGTCCTGGATGGCCTTTTTGACTTGTTCCAGGCCCGGGGCCATGCAGGGAAAGGGCAAAGTTTCCACCCAGCTCGGGGATAGTTGATCACGGACCATCTGCTCCAGGGCCGGGAGGTCCACCTTGGGGGCGATTTTGAGCCCGCACTGGCACAAGAACACCCCGCAGCGAGTTCCATTTCCACTTGGTTGAACATTCATGGGAAATACCTCCCTTAATAATGGGCGTAGCCGTGGCCGGTGCGTAAGGCAATGTCGCCCCGGAACTTATCCAGCCTGGTTTGGGCCGCCAGGGTGGGGCACACCGCCACACAAGAGCCGCAGCTCACGCAGGCGTCGTTGGGAACCTTGTAGGGCGTGGCCACGTGCTTGGTCACCCCCCGGGAAGCAAAGGCAATGGCCTGGGCTCCCACAATCTCCTCACAAACCCGGACACAGAGGCCGCAGCGCAAACACTCCTCCTCCGGATTTTCAATAGTGAAACGGGTGGAAAATACGCCATACTCCCGGGCCAGCTTTTTTATCTCAGGAGAGGACGGACAATCGGCCAGCAGCATCTCCAGGATCCAACGCCGGCCATTTTTTACCCGATCGGAATTGGTCAGAATCTCAAGACCTTCCCAAGGCGGATACAGACAGGAGATCACCACCTTGGACCAGTCCCCCTCTCGAGCCTCCACCACGCATAACCGGCAGCCCCCCGCCGGCTGTAAGGCTTCGTGATAGCACAAGGTGGGGATGTGAATGCCGTAATGCCTGGCGGTGTCCAAAACCGTCCAGCCCTCCTTGGCCTGAACCTGCTTGCCGTCTATGGTGAAGTTGATGAACCCGTCTTTTGCCTGGACCGGCTCAGCCTCTTTTTTCCTGGCCGCAGCACTGGCTTTTTTCTTGACTGGCTTACTCATGGACTCACCCCCTACTCTACTTTCACTGCGTCCACCGGGCACTCGTCATAGCACATGCCGCAGCGGATGCAGAGATTGCTGTCAATGGTGTGCAGCTTCTTTTTCTCGCCACTGATGCACTGCTGCGGACAGATCCGGGCGCAAACCCTGCAGCCGTTGCATGTTTCCGGGTCGATGCGGTAGGTGATCAAATCCTTACACACCGCGGCCGGGCATTTTTTGTCCACAATGTGGGACACATACTCATCCCGGAAATACTTGATGGAGGTCAGAACCGGGTTGGGGGCGCTCCCCCCCAGGGCGCACAGGGATGTATCCATGATGGCGTGGGCCAGGCTTTCCAGTTCATCAATATCCTCCAAGGTCCCCTGACCCCTGGAAAACCGGTCCAGAAACTCCAACATGGCCTTGAGCCCCAAACGGCAGGGCAGGCATTTCCCACAGGATTCCTCTTCCAGAAAGCGGAGAAAATAACGGGACACATCC
>JBAQHL010000685.1:0-18749 GCA_049288295.1 Desulfobaccales bacterium | reverse complement strand
GCCCGTGGCCAGAGAAAAGACCTCGGTTCCCTGACCATAGGTCTCGGCCGCCTTTTCCTGGGCGGCAGCCGGCAGACCCAACAGGATTAGGATTAGGACAACGGCGATAAAAGAACGTACTCTGAATATCATGAAGTCCTCCTTGAACGAAATATCTTTCATAATATAGGGACGATATTTAGAAAAATCCAGGAGTTTTTACCTTAAGGCCTATGCGTAACCTGGTAACAGGTGGGGCATTTCTACTCACATGCTATATTGTTGTCTAATATTAACAAGATATATTTATCACCACGAATTTTCTGGAAATTTCCTCTCAGGACGTCCAGTTTTGCCGCTCCCGGCCCTTTTTTCAACTCGCTGATATTGCTTGTTAATTAATGCACAAGGAAATTGCCTTTCTGGCATGAGTCTTGCCTTTATAAATATAAAAAATCCGACGGGGTAGAGCTCAGTGGCAACCTCTAACCCCAGGGTAGCGATGATGGGCAAGAGCGGCACCCTGTTAATTGCTGAGCGGGGCTACGACTTGGGAGAGGACCTGCATATCTGGGCCCGGGAAAACGGCCATCAGCTTATCTGCGTGGACAACATCAAGGACGTGCTCATGACCCTTCAAAAAGAGCGGGTGAACGTCCTGGTGCTGGATGCCTGTCTTCCTGAGGAAATGGGCTATGAAGCCATCTCCATCATCAAGGGCCTCTGCCACAACTTGCCCATCATCGTTACTGCTGATGAAAACAACCCCGAGCTGGAGGGCCGCATCCGGCAAAAGGGAATTTTTTATTACCACGTAAAATCTTTTGGCCCGGATGAATTGATGTTGGCCATATCCAACGCCATGGAGCGGTCATCCCAATAAACGGTGAGGATAGCTCAATGCAACTGCAAAAAAAGCTGGAGGCGCAAGAGTTTGTCATTCTGGCGGAGTTAGAGCCGCCCAAGGGCACAGACGTGTCGGATCTGGCTGCCAACGCCACGAAGGTCAAGGGCCGGGTGGACGCCTTTGTCATCCCCGAGATGAGTAACGCCGTCATGCGTCTGAGTTCTTTGGGAGGCGCCCTCCTCCTGGCGAATCGGGGTCTGGAAACGGTGATGCAGGTGTGCTGCCGGGACCGCAACCGCCTGGCCCTCCAGGGGGACTTGCTGGCAGCCGGGGCTTTGGGAGTGGCTAACGTCATGGCAGTCACCGGCGAAGACATTACCCACGGCGACCACCACCGGGCCCGGGCGGTAAACGACATTGATCTCCTGGAGCTCCTGGGGGCCATTAACACCATGAAAAACGGCAAGGACATGGCCGGGGTGGAACTCAAGGGTTCCCCGAACTTCTTTGTGGGCGCCGCGGTCAACCTGACTCTGGGGTCCCCGGAGGTGGAACTGGCCGCCCTGGACCAGAAGATGGCAGCGGGGGCCCGGTTTTTTGTCACCCCTCCCATCTTTGACCTGACGGTCCTGGACAGGTTTGCCAAGCGCCTGGGAGAGCGGGGGGCCTATCTCATACCCACGGTGCTGCTCTTAAAGAGTGTGGGCATGGCCCGTTATATCGACCGGCACATGGAACACATCGACATCCCGCCGGAAACCATCCGCCGTCTGCAAAATGCACCGGAGCGGGGGCGTGAGTGTGTGCAGATCGCCGCTGAACTGGTGGCCGCGCTGAAGGCCAAAAAGGTTAGCGGGGTGAACATTGTCACCATAGGCTGGGAGGACAAGCTGCCCCAGATCCTTTCCGCCGCCGGCATCTGATGGCTGTGGCAGGAGAAAACGTTATGGCGAACAAACAGCAAAGCGACACCCCCATGGGGTCTGTAATGATAGTGGGCGCCGGCATCGCCGGAGTCCAGGCCGCCCTGGATTTGGCCAACTCCGGGTATTTCGTCCACCTGGTGGAAAAAAAGCCGGCCATCGGCGGGGTCATGGCCCAGTTGGACAAGACCTTTCCCACCAATGACTGCTCCATGTGCATTTTGGCTCCCAAGTTGGTGGAATGCGGCCGGCACCTGAATATCCGGATTCACACCCTCACCGAAGTCATGGGCTTGAGCGGCGAGGCGGGGAATTTTACGGCCACCCTGGAAAAAGAACCCCGCTATATCGATATGAGCAAGTGCACCGGCTGCGGGGATTGCGCCAAGGTCTGCCCGGTGGTCATTGCCGATGACTTCAACACCGGCCTGGCTGACTGGAAGGCCGCCTACCGCCTCTATCCCCAGGCCATTCCCGCCACTTTCGCCATCAAGAAGCTGGACCGGGCGCCGTGCACGCTCACCTGCCCGGCGGAAATCAACGTTCAGGGCTATGTCCAGCTCATCAAGATGGGCAAGTACCAGGAAGCGGTGCAGCTCATCATGGAGCGCCTGCCCCTGCCTGGGGTCCTGGGCCGGGTGTGCCCGCACCCCTGCGAGGACAAGTGCCGCCGCCAGGAGATGGATGAGTCCGTGGCCATTTGCAATTTGAAGCGCTTCGCGGCCGACCAGGTTGACTTGAGCGCCCTGCCCCGTCCGGACGTGACCCCGCGTCCGGAAAAGGTCGCCATCATCGGCTCAGGGCCGGCAGGGATAGCCTGCGGCTACCACCTGGCCCGCCAGGGTTACAGCCCCACTATCTTCGAGGCCCTGCCCAAACCCGGGGGCATGCTCCGGGTGGGCATTCCGGACTATCGCCTCCCCACCGCCATTCTGGACCAGGAGATTGACTACATCCTGAGCCTGGGGGTGGAACTCAAGTGCAACACCGCCCTGGGCCGGGACTTCAGCCTGGATGACCTGTTCACCCAAGGCTACAAGGCGGTCTTCCTGGGGCTGGGCTGCCACGTGGGCAAGGGCCTGGGCATTCCGGGAGAAGATGCTGACGGCGTCTTGCAGGGGGTGGATTTTCTGCGGGGCCAGAACCTGGGCGAGCCCCTTGCCGTAGGGAAAAGTCTGGCAGTCATCGGCGGCGGCAACGTGGCCATTGACGTGGCCTGCACCGCTTTGCGCCTGGGCTCCGAGGTGACCATCGTTTACCGGCGCTCCCGGGAAGAAATGCCGGCCTTCCATCACGAAATCGAACAGGCCTTGTGCGAAGGCGTCAAGATCATGTACCTCACCGCGCCGGTGAAGGCGGTTACCGGGGCGGACGGCAAGGTCACGGGGCTGGTGTGCCAGGAGATGGAGTTGGGCGAACCCGACGCCTCGGGACGCCGCCGGCCGGTGCCTGTGGCCGGCAGCGAGTTTGAGCTGGCGGTGGATATGATCATCCCGGCCATCGGCCAGGAAGCGAACCTGAGCCCCATAACGGATTGCGGCATCAACGTCAACCGGTGGGGCAACATCGAGGTGGACGAGATCACCTACCAAACTTCCCGGCCGGGAGTATTTGCCGCTGGGGATGTGCACACCGGCCCCTGGATCGCCATTGAGGCGGTGGGGGGCGGCATCGAGGCGGCCGAGTCCATCGACCGCTATCTCAGGGGAGAAGACATGAAGGCCGGCCGGGAGGCGGGCAAGGAAGCCCACGCCCGCTATGCCGCCCTCCCCAAGGACGAGATGGGCCAACCCCGGGAAATTATGCCCAACCTGCCGCCGGATTACACCTGCTCCTGCTTCGTGGAGATCGCCCAGGGCTACACCGAGGACCAGGCCCAGAAGGAGGCGGCCCGCTGCCTCAACTGCGGCGTCTGCTCCGAGTGCATGCAGTGCGTGGCGGCCTGCCAGGCCAAGGCGGTGGACCACAGTCAACAGCCCGAAACCCTGGATATCCAGGTGGGCTCGGTCATCCTGGCCCCGGGCTTTACCACCTTCGACCCCAAGCGCTGCGAAACTTACCACTATAAGAAATTTCCCAACGTGGTCACCAGCCTCGAGTTCGAGCGGATACTTTCGGCCTCGGGACCCTTCCTGGGGCACCTGGTGCGGCCCAGCGACCACAAGGAACCCAAGAAAGTCGCCTGGCTCCAGTGCGTGGGTTCCCGGGACGTGAAATATAACCCCTACTGCTCCTCGGTGTGCTGCATGTATGCCATCAAAGAGGCGGTCATCGCCAAAGAGCATGCTCCCTACGAACTGGACACCGCCATCTTCTTCATGGACATGCGCACCTTCGGGAAGCAGTTCGAACAATACTACAACCGGGCCGAAAATGAATACGGGGTACGCTTTATCCGTTCCCGCATCCACACCATCGACCCGGCAGAGGATGACTGCCTGGCAATCCACTATGCCGACGAACGGGGTGTCATGCACCACGAAGTCTTCGACCTGGTGGTGCTCTCGGTGGGCATGGAGGAAAGCGCCGAAACTCAGGAAATGGCCCGGCGCCTGGGAGTGGATCTAACCCAGTACAACTTCGCCAAGACCGAGACTTTCCAGCCGGTGGCCACCTCCCGGTCCGGGGTTTACGTCTGCGGCACCATGCAGGGTCCCAAGGACATCCCCGAATCAGTCATGGAGGCCTCGGCCGCGGCTGCGGCTTCCAGCGCCATTCTGAGCCCGGCCCGCTACACCCAGACCCAGGTCCGGGAGTGGCCGCCGGAAAAGGAGATCAATCCGGACGATGTGCCCCGCATCGGGGTGTTCGTCTGCAACTGCGGCATCAACATCGGCGGCATCGTGGACGTGCCCGCGGTCCGGGAATATGCCAGAACCCTCCCCCATGTGGTTTACGTGGAGGACAATCTCTTCACCTGCTCTCAGGATACCCAGATGGCCATGATGAAGGTCATCGAGGAGCAAAACCTGACCAGGGTGGTGGTGGCCGCCTGTTCGCCCCTGACCCACGAACCCCTCTTCCAGGAGACCATGCAGGGGGTGGGCCTCAATAAGTATCTTTTTGAGATGGCCAACATCAGGAACCAGGACTCCTGGGTGCACATGAAGGACCATGACAAGGCCACGGAAAAGGCCAAAGACCTGATGCGCATGGCCGTGGCCCGGGCCTCCCTGCTCAAACCCCTGGTGGAGATCCCCCTCACCATTAATCAACGGGCCCTGGTCATCGGGGGCGGGGTGGCCGGCATGAACGCCGCGCTTAACCTGGCGGACCAGGGTTACGATACCATCATCGTGGAAAAGGAGGCGGGGCTGGGGGGGAACCTTCGCAAGCTCTACCACACCATCGAAGGGGAGGATATCCAGAAGTACCTGGTGAACCTCATCCGCCGGATGGAATCTCACGACAAAATCCAGGCCCTCACCAATGCCCTGGTGGTGGGCTTCAGCGGCTACAAGGGCAACTTCACCACAGAAGTGCTGGTGGGCCCCGGCATGTATGAGCGGAAAATCGAACACGGGGCCCTGGTGGTGGCCACGGGCGCAGTGGAGTACCGGCCCACGGAGTTTCTCTACGGCCAGCACGACCGGGTCCTGACCCAACTGGAGTTGGGACGCCTGCTGGATGTCAACCCTGCGGCCCCGGAGAAGTGGCAGCGGGTGTTCTTCGTCCAGTGCGTGGGCTCCAGAAACGAGCAAAATCCGTCCTGCAGCCGCATCTGCTGCCAGGGCGCGGTAAAGCATGCCCTCCATTTGAAAGATATCAATCCCGACCTCGAGGTCTTTATCCTCTACCGGGATATGCGCACCTACGGGATGCTGGAAGATTATTACCGGGAGGCCCGCAATCAGGGCGTGCTCTTCGTGCGCTTCGACCCTGAGAATCAGCCCGAACTGGCCATCGAGGACGAGGTGCTCAAGATGACCTTCACCGACCACGTCCTGGGCTTCCCCGTGACCCTGCCCGCGGACGCGGTGGTGCTGAGCGCGGCCACCGTGCCCGCGGACGTGGACGAACTGTCTTCCCTCCTCAAGCTGCCGCGCAACGCCGAGGGCTTTTTCATCGAGGCCCACGCCAAGCTCAGGCCCGTGGATTTTTCCAGCGAAGGCATTTTCCTGTGCGGCACGGCTCACGGACCCAAGCTCATCAGCGAAAGCATCGCCCAGTCCCTGGCCGCAGCCTCCCGGGCCGGGACCTTCCTGGCGGATACGACTCAAACCATCAGCGGCATCACCGCGCTGGTGGACCCGGCCCGCTGCGCCGCCTGCCTGATCTGTGTGCGGGCCTGTCCCTTTCACGTCCCCGAGATTAATAAGGAAAACGTCTCGGAGATCAACAAGGCCCTGTGCCACGGCTGCGGCATCTGTGCGGCGGAGTGTCCGGCCAATACTATCCAGCTTGAGCATTTTGAGGATGACCAGCTCAGCGCCAAGATTAAAGCCCTGTTTTAAGGAGAGCCGCCATGGCTGACTTTGAACCCAAGATCATCGGTTTTTGCTGCATGTACTGAGCGTACTCCGCCGCGGACCTGGCAGGTTCGATGCGATTGCAGTACCCCTCGGATGTGCGCATTATCCAGGTGCCCTGCACCGGCAAGGTGGACATCATCCATCTGCTGCAAGCCTTCGAAGCGGGAGCGGACGGGGTCTTTGTGGCCGGCTGCCTGGAGGGTGACTGCCACTTCATGGAGGGGAACCTCTTTGCCAAAAGGCGGGTCAAAAGGGTCAAGGAGATCCTGGACAAAGTGGGGCTGGAGAGCGGCCGCCTGGAAATGTACAACCTCTCCGCCGGCATGGGTGGCAGGTTTGCAGAAATTGTCAAAGAAATGGACGAACGGGTGCGGGCCCTGGGCCCCAGCCCCATTAGAGGATCAACGGGCGCGGCCCCTAGGCCAAGCCAGGAGGTGACCGCATGATTCGCGCAGTGGGAAAACCCCTGGAAGAAATCATCGACAACATTAAGGATTGCGACAAGGTGCTCGTCTGCGGCTGCGATGGCTGCGTCACCGTGTGCGAGGCGGGGGGGCTGAAGGAGGTAAAAATCCTGGGTTCCGCCCTGCGCCTGCACTTCGCCCAGGCGAAGCGGCCCGTGACCATTGACGAACACAGCCTGACCCGCCAGTGCGATAAGGAATACCTGGCGCAACTCCGGGATACCATCGACAATTACGACGCAGTGGTTTCCCTGGCCTGCGGCTGCGGGGTCCAGTTTCTGGCGGAGATGTACGACACCAAGCCTGTGTACCCCGGGGTGGACACCACCTTCCTGGGGGTCACCGAGGAGCGGGGGGTGTATTCCGAGCGCTGTCAGGCCTGCGGCCGCTGCATCCTGGCGGAAACGGGGGGCATCTGTCCCATCGCCCGCTGCAGCAAGCGCATGCTGAACGGCCCCTGCGGCGGCTCCTCCCAGGGCAAGTGCGAAGTGAGCCCAGATATGCCCTGCGGTTGGCAGCTTATTTTCGAGCGCCTAAAAACTCTCGGCCAGTTGGAACGCTTTGAGCGGCCCGTGGACCCCAAGGATTGGACCAGCAGCCGTGACGGCGGCATTCGTAAAATCGTCAGAGAGGATTTACGGATATGAACGTGACAACCCCAAGCAAAATCGAAAAACTGCTGGCGGCCGGTCACTATGTCGTCACCAGCGAAGTGGGTCCCCCCCGGAGCGCCGACGGCCACGAGATCGAGCACAAAGGCAAGCTTATCAAGGATCACGTGGACGCCATCAACGTCACCGACAACCAGACGTCGGTATGCCGTTTGTGCAGCCTGGCTGCGGTCATCCGCCTGAAACTCATGGGACTGGAGCCGGTGCTGCAAATGGTGACCAGGGACCGCAACCGCATCGCCCTGCAAAGCGACATCCTGGGGGCCGCCTCCTTCGACATCAACAACATATTGTGCCTGACCGGCGACCATCAGCATTTCGGCGATCATCCCCGGGCAGCCAACGTCTTCGACCTGGACTCCATCCAGCTCATCCAGACGGTGAAAATGATGCGGGACGAGGGCCGTCTCCTGGGGGGTTACGAATTTCAGGTCAAGCCCCAGATGTTCATCGGCGCCGCGGCCAACCCCTTTGCCGGGCCCAATGTGGAGCTCAGGGTGGCCCGCCTGGCCAAAAAGGCGGCGGCCGGGGTCCAGTTCGTCCAGACCCAGTGCATCTACAACATGGACAAGTTCAAGGAGTTCATGAAGATAGCGACGGACCGGGGCCTCACTGAGAAGGTAGCCATCCTGGCCGGCATCACCCCCATGAAAAACGTGGGCATGGCCAAGTACATGCAAAAACGGGTGCCGGGCATGGACGTGCCCGATGAGGTGATCAAACGCATCGGCGGGTTGCCTAAGGAAAAACAGTGGGAAGAGGGTATTGCCTTCGCCATTGAGCAGATCGAGGAGTTGAAGAGCGTTCCGGGGGTCAGGGGCTTCCACATCATGGCCATTGAGTGGGAGGAGCAGGTTCCAGGCATGGTGGAACGGGCGGGCCTCTTTCCGCGTCCCTCGTTAAATTAAGGGCAAATGGCCAATACTGTCATTGACATTTGCCGTTAAGCGCAGTATTAATGAAAAATATCACAAATGCTCTTTAACTATCGGTTGCAAGGGGAGGCCCCATGTCGAAAAAATACATTCTTATTGTGGATGACGACCCTGATCTGGTGGAAACCGTGGGCATGCTGCTGGAAAGCAAGGGCTACGAGGTGGGAAAAGCCTACGACGGCATCGAGGGGGAGGAGGCTATTAAAAAACGTCGTCCCGACGTCCTGGTTCTCGATGTCATGATGCCCCGCAAAGATGGCTATAAGCTTTGCAGTGAGCTCAAGGCAAATAAATGGACTAAGGACATCCCCGTTATTCTTCTCACTGCGGTGGGTGAGGCGGTATCCACCACGACCTATACCCACGCCGAGGGTATGTCCACCGAAGCCGAGGATTTTATCCCCAAACCGGTGGATGCCAAGACCCTGGTGGAGGCGGTGGAGCGGCTTCTTTAAACCGGCAATCCGCCTTTCTGCAGGAATATGGAAGGGACCCTTTCCCGGGGAAGAAATCCTTCTCTTCTTTCCCGGGAAGGGTTTTTTAGGTAAAGAAGAGAGTCGCCCTCGGGCAGGTCGCCAGGAGCAGCGCCTATGGGCGACACCACACACAAAATGAAACTCAAGGCGGGAGGGCTCAAAGTCATCGAGGCAGGCGCCTGCCTGGTGTCTTCCTCCCCCGGCGGCGAATTCCGTCTGGCCCCTCAGGTCACGGGGCCCTTGAGCCAACATAAGATCAATCTCACCTTCCTCACCCACGTGGCCGGGGACCGCACCGCTTTTTGCACCGCGGCTGCGGCTGGTAACGGCACCCTGGCCCTCCTCCAGAATCTGGCCGGCAGCAAAGACGCTTTCCAGTTGCAGGGCAACACCGCCATTGTGGCTCTTTACCCCCACGATAAGCGTGCGGATATTATCGGCGCGTTTATCCGCAGCCTGGCCCGTTCCAAATCCATCATTTACGGTCTGGCCAGTTCACCCTCGGCCATTACCGCCATTCTGCCGGAGCGGCGGAAAGTTAAGGCAGTGCACCAGTTGTTTGCGGACTTCCAATTTTCCTCCTTCGCCAATCCAGAGGATTTTTTTGCAGCCCAGGAGTTTCCCGAAGAATATGTTCGGAAAGTAGTGGCCACCTACCAGGAAAAGATCATCAAGGTATATTGGATAATCCCGCAAGCCGATTTGGACTTATGGGCGGTTAGCATCCCCACTGAAGATGTCCTGGAAGAAATCGCCGACATCCTCACCCAGTTTGGCGAATTTGGTTTGACCATTCCTTTTCTTATTGCCATTCCCCGTTTAGGCACCGAGGAATTACTCTTTGCTTTCAGTACCGGCCGGACCCCCGAAAGCGGGGACCAGGGCGGCATCATTCGACGAGTATTGAATGAGCGTCTGCCGGGCTTGAGGCCCATGCGCCTGACGCCGGTGGCCGGCATCTTTCTCCACGGCCCCCACTTTGGCGACCGCTACGGTATTGCCCACGCCCTGGTGGAGGTTTTGGAGAAGGCCCACGTCTCTATTTTGGCCATGAGCTGCACCATCTCCTCCATCTCGGTAATCATCCGCCAGCACGAGCTGGCCCCGGCCCTCCTGGTTCTGGGTCAGGTATTTGAGGCGCCGGTTACCTGATTGCCATGACGGCGATACTCAAAGGAAGGACCCGCGTCCCCTGGCCACAAACCATGGCCTTGTGATAAAATTAAAAGGGCACCAATCCTGGGATGTCTGGCACGCAATACCGGGTCTGATTTTTAGCCTTGCACCCAATGACGATTCTGGGGAACAAACCCCTGAGAGAACGTGCTCCATAATCCCAGAGAGGCCATGCGGCATAGCAAAACTACCTTGCCAGAGAGAAAAGCAGTGCCTTCCAAAATGGACTCCGCCCCTGTCATGTCAGAGGAATGGCTGCGCCTCCTCCTGAATGAAACTCCCACGCCGGTTATGGTGTTGGACCGCGACCAGCGCCTGATCGCGAACAGCCAGGGGGCGGCGCGGCTCTTCGGCGACCGCCTGAGACTGGGGAAGCCTTTTTCTTTGGGAGAAGGCGATGCCTTTGGGGTCTATTGCCACCGCGCTCTGAACCAGGGAGAAAGCTTTGAGGATCTACCTTTCCTGGTGGAGGACCACGCAGGCACACCCTTCCCCCTGATTGTCAATCTGAGTCCCATCGGCCGGCCTCAAGAGCCCCCCCAGGGCTGCCTGCTGGTGTGCCGCAAAGGGCGCATGGACTTCCTGGCCCGGCGGGCCATGCAGATCCAGGAGGCCACCCTGAACAGCATCCTAGAAAACTTTCCCACCCCCTTCTTCATGGTTGATCAAGACCTCACTGTGACTTACCTCAATAAATGCATGGAAGAGTTCACGGGCTTTAGCCGGGACGCGGTAGTTGGGCGGATGACCTGCGGGGCTCTTTTGAAAACCGCGCAATGCAACACCGCTGATTGTGTGCTGCGCCTGGTGATGCAGCAACAATCTCCCGTGTCGGGCCTTCGCCGGGTGATTCAAGACATTCACGGCCGTGATATGCACGTGGTGCTGTCCGCCTCCCTCATCACCGACCAGACCGGCCAGGTCGTGGGGGGCTTCGAGGCCATCCAGGATATCACCCCCATGGTGGAGGCCGAGAAGAAAATTGACATGCTGGCGGAATTGGCCAAAGACGGCATAATAATTTTGGATGAAGAGCTGCGGGTTTCTTTTGCCAATACCCAAATGGCCGGCATCGTCAAGGCGCCCAAAGAAAAGCTCATTGGCCAGGACATTGGGGAAGTTTTGTCCTCACAACATCACCGCATGGCCTCGGATATCCTCAAGGGAGGAGCCTGGCAGGAAAAGCATTTTATCAGCACCCTTGATCCCACCGAACCCGGGGGCGACCGCCGGGTTTTTGAGACCTGGATGGAGGCTTCCCAGGTAGGTAAGAGCGTGTTCATTTATGTTTATATGCACGATCTGACCAACCGCATAAGAGTGGGACGGGAGCTGCACAAGGCCCATAATTTTCTCCAGGAAATCATTCGTTGTTCGGTTGACGGCATTGTGGTGGTGGACGCCAAGGGGATACCCCTCATTTTTAACGAAGGGGCCCAGAGAATTTTGGGTTTCAGGCCTGAAGAGGTCATCGGCCACCCTGAGGTCCTCTTCAAGTTCTACCCGCCTGAAGTGGCCCGGGAGATGAAACGCCTGATGATCAGCGAAAAATACGGGCCCCCGGACAAACTTCCCACTACCCAGGTTAACTTTGTTAATAAAAGCGGAGAGGAAATCCCCGTAAAATTTTCTGCGGCTATCATTCGATCCGGCGGCAAGGAGGTGGCCTCGGTGGGCATCTTCTCGGACCTGCGGGAATACCTGAAGCTCAGGCAGGATTTAGAGGAAAGCCAGACCCAACTGGTGCAGGCCCAAAAGATTTCCTCCATGGGGAGGCTGGCCTCCGGGGTAGCCCACGAAATCAACAACCCGCTGGCGGGCATTCTCATTTACGCGGAGCTTCTCCAGCGAGAGTTGGCCCCCGAGACCCAGGGCAAGGAGTTTGTGGGGGAAATAATCCATCAAACCCTGCGCTGTCAGCAGATCGTGCAACGGCTTCTGGAGTTCAGCCGCCAGTCCCTGGGCCAACGGACCATGTTCGATTTGAACTATATTGTTCACCGCTGCGTGGAGCTTATCAGTCATCAAGCCCTGTTCCATGACATCACGCTAAAGCAGGAACTGGACCCGGAGTTGCCCCATCTCATGGGGGATCCGGGCCAAATCCAGCAGGTCCTGACCAACCTGCTTATTAACGCCGCCGATGCCATGGAGGGCCAGGGGACTATTTCTATAAGCACCCAGACCAATCCCGACAGGTCCGGGATCGTCCTAACCTTTGCGGACACGGGCTGCGGTATTCCCGAGAGCCAGAAGGACAAGATTTTTGAACCGTTTTTTACCACCAAGCCGGTGGGCAAAGGCACTGGGTTGGGATTGTCCATCGTCTATGGAGTTATCCAGCGGCATGGCGGGGAGATAGAGGTTGACAGTGAACCCGGGGTCGGCACCACTTTTACTATCAGTCTGCCTTTGGACTTCCAGATGGCCGGCAACGACCCGTTTACCATGAATTAACCGTTTCATGAATAGTGCGTGGAAGGCAACGTGATGGAAGAAAACTACACCGTGTTGGTGGTGGACGACGAAAAGGTGATCAGGGACGGCTGCACCTTGTCTCTCAAGCCCGAGGGCTACCGGGTGGCCACCGCCGAAAACGGCCAACAAGCCCTGGAACTGCTGGCACTGGAAACCGTGCACGTAGTCCTTTGCGACCTCAAGATGCCGATTATGGGGGCCTTGGAGGTCCTGGAGGAAATGGGGGTCAGGTATCCAGGCATTCCGGTGATCATTATCACCGGCCACGGTACCGTGGATGACGCCGTGGAGTGCATGAAAAAGGGAGCCTATGACTTCGTCACCAAGCCCTTCCGCCTCGACCACCTGACCCTGTGCGTCCGCCGGGCCCTGGAAAAGCAGCGCCTGGAGAGCCAGGCCCGGAAGCTCGAGGAGGAGAGGGCCCGGAATCTTTATTCCCTGGCCCTGGAACAAAGCCGGATGCACACCATTGTCCATTGTATGGCCGACGGTGTGTTAGTGACCAACCGGGACCTGGAAGTGGTGCTGGTGAACGCCGCCCTCTACCAGCTCTTAGGGCTGAAAGGCCCCGCGCCCCCCGCGCCTCTCGCCGCCTTCATCCAGGATGACTGTTTGCGAGAGGCCATCCAGTCCCTGTTGTCCAACGGCGAAGAGAACAAGACCATTTCCCAGGAACTTGCTTGCGGCCGCATGCACCTCAAGGCTCTGAGCGCCGCGTTCCATGGTCCGGATCACCAGGTGCTGGGAACGGTGACGGTGTTTAACGACGTCACCAGCTTCAAAGAGCTGGACGAAATGAAAAACGATTTTGTGCGCATGGTGTCCCATGAACTGCGCTCGCCCATTTCGGCCATCAGACTCCAGCACACCGTCATCCTGGACGGCCTGGCCGGGGAGCTCACCGACAAACAACGGGAGCTGATCACCCGGGCCCAGGCCAAGCTGGAGGGGCTGTTGGAACTCATCAACGACTTGCTGGACGTGGCCAAGATGGAAGCAGGCTTCCGCCACTTCGATCAGGTGTCCCTCCAGTTGCCGGAGGTCTTGCAGGAGATCGTGGAATTTATGGAAGCCAAGGCAGAGTCCCAGGGGGTGAAACTGCTGCTGGAAGCGGCTCCTGGCCTGCCACCCATCCTGGCCGACCACCGTGGTATGGAAGAGATTTTCACCAACCTTATCAGCAATGCCATCAACTATTCCCCCTCAGGCGGCAACGTCACCGTTTGCATCAACCTGCATGGCGACCATCTGGAAGTCAGGATAAGCGACCAGGGGGTCGGTATCGAAGCCGGAGAAATCCCCAAGATTTTTGATAAGTTCTACCGGGTCAAAAGCCCCCAAACCAGGCAGGTCATCGGCACCGGTTTGGGACTTCCCATCGTCAAAAGCGTGGTCGAGGCTCACCGGGGCGCCATTGAGGTGGAAAGCCAGGTGGGCGTGGGCTCCACCTTCCGGGTACTCCTCCCCACCGGGTCATGATAAGATATTATTGATGAATTTCGAGGACTTTTCTCGCCGTATCCTGGTGGTGGATGATGAACCAGTGGTGCGCACCGGCATGGCCCAAGCCCTGGAGCAGCAGGGCTTCCAGGTGCGGCAGGCGGCGGCCGGTGAAGAAGGCCTGCGGCTGATGGCCGACTGGCCAGCGGGGATTGTTTTCCTGGATGTCCGGCTGCCGGACCTGAACGGCTTAGAGGTGCTGAAACGCCTGAGCCAGGACTATCCTGAGACGGTGGTCATTATGATCACCGGCTACCCCAACGTCGAAGGAGCCGTGGAAAGCATCAAGCAGGGCGCCCTGGATTACCTGGTGAAGCCCTTTCGTCTGGATCAACTGGAAGCCCTGGTGATGAAAGCCCAGGACACCATGCACCATCGGCTTTCGACCCAACCGCCGCTGTCCGAGGAGCGGGACGGCTCCAGCCTGGAAGCCCTGGTGGGCCAAAGCCCAGCCATACAGACGGTTTTTGCCAAGATACGGCGGGCGGCCCCCAGCGACAGCACCGTGCTCCTCACCGGGGAGTCCGGCACCGGCAAAGAGCTGGTGGCCCGGGCCATCCACCAGTTAAGCCCTCGCAAAGACAAGGAATTTGTGCCGGTGGACTGTTCGGCCCTGGTGGAGTCGCTTTTGGAGAGCGAGCTCTTCGGTCACATCAAGGGCTCCTTCACCGGGGCCCACCAGACCAAGCATGGCCTTTTTGAACTGGCCAACCACGGCACCTTCTTTTTCGATGAAATCGCCAACCTGAGCCTCAACATCCAGGCCAAGCTCCTGCGGGTCATCCAGGAGCGGGAGTTCATGCAGGTTGGCAGCCAAAAGCGCATCAAGCTGGATATCCGCATCATCGCCTCCTCCAACCGGGACCTGCGGGAAGCCATCAAGGTGGGGGACTTTCGGGAAGATCTCTTCTACCGCCTCAGCGTCATCCCCATCCACCTGCCCCCCCTCCGGGAGCGCACCGGCGACGTTCCCCTCCTGCTGGATCACTTCATCCACAAATACAATCAAAAGAGCAAGCGTGACATCAAGGGCGTGGCCGCGGCGGCCATGAAAATGCTGTCCGCCTATCCCTGGCCGGGGAATGTCCGGGAACTGGAGCACACCATCGAACGCATCCTCATCCTGGAGGACGGGGACCTTATCCAGCCGGAGCATTTGCCCAGCTTCATTTCCGGGAGACAGGGGGATTTCCAGGTCTTCAGCGACGGCGAGCTTTCCCTGGAGGAACTGGAGCGGCGCTACCTCCAGTTCATCCTGCGGCGCACCAAGGGCAACCAAAGCCTCGCCGCCCGCATCCTGGGCATCAACCGCAAGACCCTGGGCCAGAAGATACAGAAATACGGACTGAGGACGAGTTTTTAGGGCGTTTTCGGTCTTCTCTAATTGCGGGACACCAGATATCCCGGTCTGATGTCCTGATCGGTGGCTATCAGCCCCACTGAATCCTGGGCCGAGGACTCCTGGACCCTGGCCACTCCCACATAATTGCCCGCTGGATCGAGGACGGTGACCTGATCCCCCGGGTTGACGCCGTGCCCGGTCCCCAGGCCGAAGGCCACCCGGTATTGCCCTTCATCCCTGGCCACGTGATAGATTTCCGCCAGGCCTTTTTCGGCCTGGAGGACCTCAATGCGCCGGGACAACAGATACACCAGACCCAGGCTGATGCCAATAAAGGGCAGGAAGGCCGCGGCCACGAGATAAGGGGATGTGCCTGTCCGGCTCTTGATGAGGGATTTAAACGCGGCCCGCTGGCTCAGGGGGTCCGGGTACACCACCACCCGGAGGTCGTAGCCTGGTTTCTCCTTGGGATAATCCTTAGGCCTGACGGTGACGGCATACTTGCCGGGGGCCAGGTTCCCCCCCGCCGCCAGGCGCCCCCGCCACATATTGCCCCCCAGGAAATAGCCGGAATGAATGGCATCGAAAAAAACGGTCAGATCCGGGGAGTCGCTGGCAAAGGTCAAGGCTTCGGGCGCCTTGATGTGTTCCGGGATGGGCCCGTTGACCTCCGCCTCCTCCCCCGGCAGAACATGAAAGACATTCACCGGTTCCCGGAACTTGGCGGTGATGCCGTCCAGGACCGCCAGAGAGGCGAGAAGGAAAAACAGGGCGCAGGCCTTGCCGGATATTTTGCGAAAAGAAGAAACCTGATTCAGGTCCATGGGATTTTTATTTTACCACAAAACAGGAAAATCGCCCCGGGTCCGGTTGGCTTGGACCACCAAGGCGATTTTCATCAGACTGCTGTTAAGCTAAATTATTTCTTGAAGATATCGGTCTTGCTGATGTTCATGAGCCGCAGGGCTTTCCCAGGCTCTTTAAAGTAAATCCGGACTTCGTCCCCCGCGTCCCAGGTGGAAGCGGGCCGGTCCAGGTACTCCTCCGGCAGGGTCACCACCGCATAGAGTTTTTGCCGGCCGGAATAGATGGTCAGGGTCTTTTTGTCCTTGTCCACTGCCGGCAGCTTTTTATCGGCCACCAGGGGATTATCCCTGCCCACACCGGTTTTCTGCTCCACGATCTCAAAGGTGATATCCTTGAAGGTCTTGGTCTCGGGGTCATAGATGGTGATGACCTTCTTGTCCAGGTCCAGCTTCATGCGCAGCCCGGCTTTGGGTTCCGGGCCCATTTCATCCGGGTCCTTGGGTATTTGATAGGTGTGAGGAGGGAGAGTGTTGTAATCCGGCTTCCCCGGCTCCGCCTTCTTGTCCTGGATCAGGGTGACGGTGCCCTTGGCGCTGTCAAAAGCCACTACCCGTCCCTGGTCCACTTTTCCCAATTCGCCGCAGCCCAGAGCCAAGACCAGAGGCAAAAGGGCCGCGACACATAACCAGATAGAGCGCTTCGCCATCATTTTTCTCCTTTTTCGGTCTGGCGTTATTTCTGGGCCCTTTTCATGGCCACTTCCTGCTTGGCCCCCTGCACCATGCGCACGAAAATATAGAGGGACATGCCTGCCACCAGACCCAGGATGAGCACGGTGGCGGAGCCATCTAAAATTGCTGCGTATGCAGGTACTTGCTTGGCCAGCAGCTTGAGGACGATGGAGATGGCGCAGCCCACCACGGCCAGGCCAAAGACGATGCGGATGCCGTAGCCTTTGATATACTTGGTGGCTACAGTGCCGACCTGGGCGCCAATGGCCGCGCCGACGAGCATGATGATGGCGGCCAATAACTCCGTGCGGCCCTTAAAGGTATAGGTGGCAGTTCCATAGAGCCCGGAGATCATGACCTCGAAAAGGTCGGTACCCACGGCCACGTGGGTGGGGCAGCCGATGAAGTAGATGAGGGCCGGCATGCGGATGAGGCCGCCGCCGATGCCCAGGATCCCCGCCAGCCAGCCGGTAAGGAAGCTGACAATGATGGGCAGCCAGGCGGAGCAGGTAACTTGGGCCACATTAAAGTGGACCATGGGCGGGATCTTGATCTTGTGGAAAGTCTTGTGCCATTCGAGTCCGGTAGCCAGCTTGTCCACCTCGCCGCCCGCCGCCAGGGCTTCCCGTTCCTTACGCCGCTTCTTGGCCACGTCGGCGAAGACCATCCAGGCGATGAGGGCCAGGAGCACCAGATACAGTAAGCGCACCACCTTCTCCACCTGGCCGATGCGCTCCAGCCACATAATCATCTGGGCGCCCACCTCGAAACCCACAATAGTGCCCACCAACATAATCATGCCGAGTTTGTAGTCCACGTTGCCGAACTTGCCGTGGCGCATGGTGGAGATCAGGGATTTGCCCGCCATGTGGGCGATGTCGGTGCCGATGGCGAAGGCCATGGGAAAACCCAGGATGTTGAGCCCCGGGGTCACCATCCAGGCGCCGCCCATGCCGAAAAAGCCGCCGATAATGCCGACTCCAACCCCCAAGATAACCAGGCCGGGCCAGAAAATCGTTACCCCCGATATGGGCATGAGAACGTATAGCCAATCCATAATGTCCTCCAAAGATTAAAAAATTAATGTTCAGCCAGTTCCCGGGATTTCAGGTCAATGCCGATATGTCCCATGATGATGTCGGCCAGCACCCCGAAGATGAGGCCGATGACGGGGATAATGACCACGGTGACGATGGTGAAGTAAAGATGACTCTCGTTGTAGAGATTGGCCCACCAGGCCTCCCAGCCGGTGAGCTTGCGGGTGTCGGCCACCACCACCAAGTTGGCGACCTTTTCGCCGGCGGCCAGGGCCAAGCCGGGCGTCAACAGGATAACCATGAATCCGAAACCGATGATTCTTTTCCACAGGCTTTTCATGATCTGAGAACCTCCCAAAAGGCTTTCCTTGTTACCGGACAATGGTTACTTCGCAGGGGGCGTGGGAGACCACCTTGGCGGCAGTGCTTCCCATGAGGATCCGGGCCAGCCCGCTGCGGCCGGTGGACCCCATAATGATGCGTTCGAATTTGTCATCCTCCGCCCGCCTGATGATGTTGTTGGCCGGCACCAAGCCTTTTTCCAAAATGGTGGCCACCTTGATGCCCTTGGCGTCAAACTCCGCCTTGGCCGCATCCAGCCACTTCTGGTTTTCGGCACGGAGCTTGTCCTGGATGTTGATGAACGATTCATCCATAATGTCCCCGGCCACAGGAACCACAGTCATCAGGGTGACCTCAGCCCCCTGTTTTTCGGCCATTTCCAGGGCCCGGGCCACTGCTTTCTGGCTGTGCTCGGAACCGTCGATGGGTACCAACACTTTCATAATGAGCCTCCTTAGAATCCCTCCCTACTGAATGGCAGCTTATTAAATATCTTCTTTAGCTATGATGACTTTGTGTAAATAAGAGCAATGCTTGTGCCAAGATTCAGGAGAAAGGGGTCACGCTGG
>JBAQHL010000684.1:0-4310 GCA_049288295.1 Desulfobaccales bacterium | reverse complement strand
GGGGAGGGGGTAAGGGGCCGCACCCCCGGTAGCACGGGCTTCCAGCCCGTGGGAACCCCCCTCCCCTAATAACTACCTCAACTTCTTCAACAGCCAGGCGATATTTTCGGCCAGGTTGGCCACGGTTTTCATGCCTTCCTCGTCTTTGACCACCTCACCCCGGTCCCGGCCGAAGGCGATGGGCCAATAGGTGGAGCCAGGCACCACCATCCCCATAATCATATAAAAATAAAGCAGTTGGGCGTAGGTGAAGTTAACCCCGGCCCGGCGGGCCACCGTGATGGGGCTCCCCACCTTGCGGTCGAAAATGTTGTCCCCTTTCCGGGCCACATAGCCGGCCCGGTCCAGGAGGGCCATGAGATTGGGGGTGGCCGACCCGAAGTACACCGGGCTTCCCACGATGAGGCCGTCGGCCTGGCCCATTACCTCGTATAAGGCGTTGAAGTCGTCTTCCTGGGCGCAGCGGTTCTTGTCCTTGGAGCATTTTTCGCAGGCCAGGCACGGGCGGATATCTTTGTCATGCAAGGAAATATATTCCGTGTAAATGCCCTGGTCCTTCAGGACCCTGAGGGCCTCCTGGAGTAAATGGTAAGTGTTGCCCTTGGCGCGGGGGGAGCCGCAAATGGCTATGACTTTCATGGGGAACGCCTCCTTGTGATATGAGCCTTGACCCCGAAGAGATTATCACGACTGAGCTGGAAAAAAAATGCTTGACGTGTGAGTGAATGTTCACTATCATAATATCCCATGAAGGATGGCAAAGCCACCAAAGCCAGGATATCCCGGGCCGCTTTGAATCTCTTTGTGGAAAAGGGGGTGGCGGAGACCACGGTGCGGGACATTGCCGAAGCCGCCGGCGTGGCGGAGGGCACTCTCTATCGCCACTTTGCCGGCAAGGATGATCTGGCCTGGGAACTGTATGCCACCAATTACGCCGCCTTTGCCGGCGAACTGGACCGGCGCCAACAGGAAATGGATAAGCTGGCGGATAAGATAGGGGTCATGGTGGAGCATTTTTGCACCTTTTTTGACCAGGACCCGGTGCTGTTCAGCTATCTTCTCCTGGCCCAGCATGATTACCTCAAGAGGGTGCCTCCGGAAATGCCCAACCCGGTGGAACTGGTGCACCAGCTCATCTGGCGGGCCATGGCCGAAGGGGAAATCGCCCCGGGGGACGCGGCCGCCGCCGCGGCCATGGTCATGGGCATTGTGCTCCAATCCGCGGTGTTTAAAATCTACGGCCGCATCACCGCCAACCTGGGCAGTCTGGCGGACACCTTGACAGCTGCGTGTCTGCGGGTGTTGAACGTCAAGGATTAATTTGGAATTAATTCTTTATTAACATTACTCTGAACAGAGGGTTTGACTTGCAATTTCAAGGGTTCTTGGCTACATTTTGTGATAAATTCCACGAGGAATTGATACCATGACGAAAGAAGAATTGAAGACCAAAATACGGGCTGCTGCCACGGAAAACCAGATTCCCTGCGGCGCGGCCTTCCGGTTGGCCGAAGACTTGGGGATTTCCCGGCAAGAACTGGGAGATCTTTTGAATGATATGAAAATAAAAATAATTCAGTGCCAACTGGGTTGTTTCTAGCACATGTCTCACCTGTTCGGTCCGGTGCCGTCCCGCCGCTTGGGACTCTCCCTGGGAGTGGACCTCATTCCCCCCAAGACCTGTCCTTTTGACTGCACCTATTGCGAAGTGGGCCGGACCACCCGCCTCACCCAGACGCGCCAGTCCTACCGGGTGGCGGAAATTATCCGGGAATTGACCGGTTATCTGAAAAATCCCCCGGCGTCCCTGGATTACATCACCATGGCCGGCTCCGGGGAGCCCACCCTGAACCTGGGGCTGGGGGAAATTATCGCCGCGGTGAAAAATCTCACCCAAACCCCGGTGGCGGTACTCACCAACGGGGCTTTATTCTACCTCCCGGAGGTCAGGGCTGACGTGGCCCTGGCGGATGTCATCCTGCCTTCTCTGGACGCCGGGCGGGAGGAGACCTTTCGGCGCATAAACCGGCCCCATCCTGCCCTTTCCCTGGAATTGGTGATATCAGGACTAATTGCCCTGCGCCGGGAATTTCCCGGTCAGATTTGGCTTGAGATCATGATCCTCAAGGGCATCAACGATCATCAAGAGGAATTAACCGCTCTGAAAAACCTGGTGGAGAAACTGGCCCCCGACCGGGTGCAATTGAACACTGCGGTGCGGCCGGTGGCGGATGAGTCGGCCCGGGCCCTCACCCGGGAAGAGATGAAGGCAGTGGCGGATTTTTTGGGGGGAAAGGCCGAGGTAGTGGCCGCGGCGTGCCGGGCCTCACCGGAACGGTTGCTAGTCAAGGATCGGGAGGTCATAGAGATGTTGGCCAGGCGGCCCATGACGGCTGGCGATTTGGCCCAGGCCCTGGGTTTTCCCCTGGCCCAGATGCGGGAACGGCTGGGGCGGCTCATGAAATCCGGCCTGGTTCACCGGGATGTGCACCAGGACCAGGATTTTTACCGCAGCCTGGTGAGTTCTTCGACCTGATGAGTAAAAAAAGCGGCTGCTTGAAACCTTTAGCTCAATACTTAGTTTATAGATTCGAGAAGGCTTACCTGGAACTTAGACGTTGCAATCTGCCAGATTTGTTACCAGGATATGACAATGAACGGCCAGGAGGCCATCAGCAATCGGCAGTGCCACCTTCCACTCTGAACTGATCATACGCAAGAATCGCTTCTGAATATCGAGGGAAATGAGCCATGCAGGGACTATACGACGTGGGCCTGGATTTAGGCTCGGTGAGCATTAAACTGGTGGTAATGGATGAACAGGGGGAGGTGCTCCGGGAGGAGTACCGCCGCCATTTAGGGGAGCCCCAGCAGGTAGCACTGGCTCTCCTGGAAGAGTTGGAGCCCGAGTTCCCTCGGGACCGCTGCCGTCTGGCCGCGTTCACCGGGTTGGGTGGCAAGGGGCTCGCCGAAATCCTAGGGGGGACTTTTGTGAATGAAGTCATCTCCCTGGCCCGGGGGACTTACCATTTCCGGCCGGAAACCCGAGCCATCATCGATATGGGCGGCGAGGACGCCAAACTCATCATGGTGGATCAGGAAGAAGGGCACCTGGTCATTCAGGACTTTGCCATGAACACCATGTGCGCTGCGGGCACCGGCTCCTTTCTGGACCAGCAGGCCCACCGCCTGGGCTACTCCATCGAGAATTTCAGCCAACAGGCCCTAAAATCGGTGACCCCGCCCCGCATCGCCGGCCGGTGCAGCGTCTTTGCCAAGACTGACATGATTCATCTCCAGCAAGGGGCCACCCCGGATTACGAGATTATTTACGGGCTCTGCCTGGCCATGGCCCGCAACCTGAAAAGCAATATCGCCAAGGGGAAGACTGTAACCCCGCCGGTGGCCTTTCAGGGGGGTGTGGCTCACAACCTGGGGGTGCGCCAGGCCTTTAGGAAGGTGCTGGACCTGGACGACAATTCCCTGATAATCCCTCCCCATTTCTGCGCTTTGGGCGCTGTGGGCGCTGTCCTCACCACCCGGGAAAATCTCCCTGAGCATTTTACCCTGAACCTTGAACCTCTGCGTGCCCATCTCGCCCAGGAGGCTGAGTCCACAAGGAGTCTTCCGCCCTTGTCGCCGCCGCCGGTTTTGGGACCGGAAAACTATGCCGTCGTGGAGCCGCCCCCGGGCGAAATTGTGGAAGGCTATCTCGGCATCGACGTGGGCTCCATCAGCACCAACGTGGTGGTTATTGATAAAGACATGCAGGTCCTGGCCCGGGAGTATCTCATGACCGCGGGCCGGCCTCTCGAGGCCATCACCGAGGGCTTGCGCCGGGTGGGGAAAAGGCTTGCCGGCAAGATAAAAATCATGGGCGCGGCCACCACCGGCTCGGGGCGCTACCTCACCGGCGACTTCATCGGCGCGGACGTGGTCAGGAACGAAATCACCGCCCAGGCCACGGCTGCTGCGGCCATCGACCCCACCGTGGACACTATCTTTGAAATCGGCGGCCAGGACTCCAAGTTCATCAGTCTGAAAAACGGCGCCATCGTGGACTTCATGATGAACAAGGTCTGCGCCGCGGGCACCGGGTCGTATCTTGAGGAACAGGCGGAGAAGCTGGGCATCTCCATTAAAGAAGAGTTCGGCCGCCTGGCCCTGGAATCGAAAAGTCCGGTGCGCATGGGCGAGCGCTGCACCGTCTTCATGGAGTCGGACATCGTGCACCACCAGCAGCGGGGCGCTGTCAAAGAAGACCTGGTGGCCGGCCTGTCCTATTCCATTGTCCAGAATTATTTGAACAA
>JBAQHL010000683.1:0-2154 GCA_049288295.1 Desulfobaccales bacterium | reverse complement strand
GCTCAACCTTATGACCATGGGCAAGGGGACCTTAAGCATCCTTGACACCATCAGCTATCTGTCCATGATTGTTGCCCTGGCTGTCGGGTGCATCATCATTCTCGGGGCCATGTTCAAAGGCATCCGTGCCGAAAAGGCCGCAGCCGGGTCCAAAGGCGTCTCGTACCAGAAAGTGGAGGCAAAATCCTGAGGAATGCCAATTTTTTCTTTCCGGTGATTAGGAAATTCTTTGGACATTTCCCAGGTAACCAAAATAAAGTGGGTGGAGGGACTCCATCCACTTTTTCCTTATGGCATAACAGTGTGGAAACAAGCCCAATCCTGAACACCGGGCTGAACGTTGATGACCCCCGCGAGGCAGTTGGGAAAAGCCTTTTCCTGTCAATTTGAGCGCAGCACAGAATCTCAGCTAATCTTTGTGAGGAGAACTATGGGAATGTACAACAAACTTCTGGTGGCCGTGGACGGCTCCAATACCAGTCTCCATGGCTTTAAGGAAGCCCTGCGGATTTCAAAACAAGACGTCCTGGTTTTGGCCGTGGCCCCACCCTATTCCGGTGATTTGCGAGTGATGGGATCAAGCGATATCGGGGCGCTGCTCCGGCAGCCCTGTGAGGTCGCCTTGGACAGGGCCATGCAACTGGCCGAGGACGAGGGGGCCGGGATCAGGCCGGTGTGCGTCATGGGCGAGGCCTATGAAACCATTGTGGATATGGCCGAGGACGAAGGCCGCGACCTCATTGTTATGGGGGTGAAAACCGCCTCCTACGCGGAGCGTCTCCTGGTGGGCAGCACCACCGCCCGGGTCATCGGCTATAGCACCCAGGATGTCCTGGTGGTGCCGGAAACAGCCTCCGTCAAGTGGGAGAGGATTCTGGTGGCCACGGACGGCTCCGAATACAGCCGCAAGGCCACCCAAAAAGCCCTCGACCTGGCGCAAGTCTCCGGGGGGACCTTAAAGGTCGTCTCCGTTCTGGAAATATCCCCGCACATCTATGCGGTGGCGCCGGAGTACACCGAAGAAAAAATCAAACTCCCCAAACAATACGCGCAAGAGGTCAAGGACCTGGCCACCTCCCGGGGGATCATCGCCGAGGATTTCGTCCAGGAAGCTGAATCTGCCGACACAGTCATCGTCGAGCTGGCCAACAAGGCGGATATCGACCTGATTGTCCTGGGCTCCCACGGGCGCACCGGAATAAAGCGGCTCCTCATGGGGAGCGTCACCGAGCGGGTCATTGCCAATGCCCCCTGCCCTGTTTTGGTGGTAAAACTGTAGGACCAAGGGCAAAGCAGGCAGGCTTTTAGGCTGGCCTTGAAGATATCGGCAGGGGCTTCCCGGGTCTCCTGCCGTTTTTTTGGAAAGCTGCAAAAATCCCCTGCCTCACCTGAAAATCACGTAAATTGAAAATCACGTAAATAATGAGAAGGCCGGTAGCGCAGGTGTTCCCAGCCCACCGGCCAAACTTTTGCCCTTGAGACCTCTGCGAGAAGCACCTTTGTCATCCAAAGCCAAGCGAAGGATCTCGAATCTGCAAAAAGTTGGGAGATTTTTCAGCCGCTGCCCAGCCGCCACAAGGCGTTGGGGAAGTTTGGATCATGAAGGTTGACAACGGGTCTTAAGTCCAACCCGGAAAACCCTCTTTTTTCCTACGGCATGTTCTCAGTGGGGGTTGAATGACTTGGACTGGCTATCTAAAAAATGCCTGTCCCTGAAGAGGAAATCCTGTATAGTTTTCTAAGTAGTTAACGTTGAGCGGTTCTTCGGTGAGGTGATATGGGCATGTTGAGCGAGATCCTGGAAAAATCCATCCTGATTTTCGGCTGCGGCAATATCCTCTTCGGGGATGACGGTTTTGGCCCGGAGGTGATCCAGTATTTAAAGGAACACCATGATTTACCCCCTCACGTCCTGGCCCAGGACGTGGGCACCGGCATTCGGGAGATCCTCTTCGATCTGGCTTTAAGCCCTCAAAAGCCCCAAAAGCTCATCATCCTGGATGCCGTGGAGTATCCGGACCGCTCACCCGGGGAGGTTTTTGAAATCTCCGTGGATGATATTCCCGCCCGCAAGACCTCAGACTTCTCCCTGCACCAGTTTCCCACCGTGAACATCTTGAAGGAACTCAAGGAAGAAACCCATATTGCGGTCCA
>JBAQHL010000682.1:0-1801 GCA_049288295.1 Desulfobaccales bacterium | reverse complement strand
CCACCAAGGTGGCCAGGGGGCGGGACATTGTGGGGGAGATGCTGAAGAAGGGGATTGTGGTGCGGGGCGCAGGCCGGGGCACCATCGCCGAGGAGATTTCCGAGGCTTACAAGGACGTGGAAAACGTGGTGAACGTGGCCCACGGCGCAGGGATTTCCAGGAAAGTGGCGAAGTTGAAGCCGTTGGGGGTTATAAAAGGGTAGTTTAAAATCCACGGTCCAAAGTCCAAAGTCCAAAGTTCAAGGTTTAGAGAAGAACAAGGAATTAAATGGGGGGTGGGCACTGCCCGCCAAATATGGTGCCCAAGCAGAGCTTGGGCCACAAGAACTTTCCCAAGCGGGAGTTTGGGAACGAGGACGCAGGCTCAGCCTCGCGGCTACAAAAAACTGATTGCTGACTGCTAACATGTTTGACCGTTTATCCGACAAGCTGAACCAGGTCTTTAAGAAGCTCAAAGGCCGGGGGCATTTGACCGAGGCCCAGGTGACCGAGGCCCTGCGGGAGGTGCGGCTTGCCCTTTTGGAGGCCGACGTCAATTACAAGGTCACCAGGGGCTTTATCGAGCAGATCAGGGAGCGGGCCGTGGGGGAGGAGGTGCTGAAATCCCTGACCCCGGCCCAGCAGGTGATCAAAATTGTGCACGAGGAGCTCACCACGCTCCTGGGGGGGGAGGCGCCCAAATTGGACCTCTCCGGGAAGCCCCCGGTGGCCCTCATGCTGGTGGGCCTGCAAGGTTCGGGGAAAACCACCACTGCGGCCAAGCTGGCCAAGCGCCTGAAAGCCCAGGGGCGCCAGCCGTACCTGGTGCCGGCCGACGTGCAGCGGCCCGCCGCCATCGAGCAGCTGAAAAGGCTGGCCGCGGACGCCGATGTGGGGGTCTATGACACCCAGCCCGGCCAGAACCCGGTGGACATCAGCGATCTGGCCATGGAGGCGGCCTACAGCACCGGCTACGACACCGTCATCCTGGACACGGCCGGCCGCCTGCACATCGATGGGCCGCTGATGGAGGAGCTCAAGGCCATCAGAAAGAAGGTGGAGCCCGGCGAAATCCTTCTGGTGGCCGACGCCATGACCGGTCAGGACGCAGTGGCTGTGGCCCAGAGCTTCGATGATCTCCTCAAGCTCACCGGGGTCATCCTCACCAAGGTGGAAGGGGACGCCCGGGGCGGTGCGGCCCTGTCCATGCGGGCGGTCATCGGCAAGCCCATCAAGTTTTTGGGCGTGGGGGAAAAGCTGGACGCTCTGGAGGTTTTTCACCCCGACCGCCTGGCCTCCCGGATCCTGGGCATGGGGGATATGCTCACCCTCATCGAAAAGGCCCAGGAGAGCTTCGATGTCGAACAGGTCAAGGCCCTGGAGAAGAAATTCCGCCAGGACTCTTTCACCCTGGAGGATTTCCGGCAGCAGCTTTTGCAAATCAGGAAGATGGGTCCCCTGGAGGGTCTTTTGGACATGATTCCGGGGCTGGGCAAAATCAAGGCCCTGAAGGGGGCCAAGCCCGATGAAAGGGAATTAAAACGGGTGGAGGCCATTATCCTGTCCATGACCCCGGATGAAAGGAATAATTCCCAGATCATCAACGGCAGCCGGCGGCGGCGCATCGCCAGGGGCAGCGGCACCACGGTGGAGGAGGTCAACCGCCTCCTGAAGAATTTCGCCGCCACCCAGAAAATGATAAAACAATTCGGCAAAGCAGGTAAGCGGGGCAAGATGCCGAACCTGCCGGGCATGTTTGGATAAGTGACGATTTATGGGGGAGGGGGGTGCCCACGGGCTGGAAGCCCGTGCTACCGGGGCC
>JBAQHL010000681.1:0-5960 GCA_049288295.1 Desulfobaccales bacterium | reverse complement strand
CCCGCCTTTGACACGCCCCCACGGTGGCCGGGCTGGCCGCCGCCTTCGGCAGTGGCGCCATGACCAACTCCTTTGCTGAGTTGGAACATGCTAACTGCGTCTTCGTCATCGGCTCCAACACCACCGTCGCCCATCCGGTGGCCTCCATGCGCCTCATGCGGGCCAAGGCCAACGGTGCCAAGCTCATCGTGGTGGACCCGCGCAAGACCCAGATTGCCAATTTGGCCCATCTCCATGTCCAACATAATCTGGGCACGGACGTGGCCTTGATAAACGGCATGATGCACGTTATTTACAAGAACGGCTGGCACAACCAGGAGTTCATCGAGGAGCGCACCGAGAAAATCGAGGACCTCCTGAGAGTGATCGAAGAATCCACGCCCGAGCGGACCGCGGAGATCACCGGGGTGCCGGTGGCAACCATCCTCCAGATGGCCGAGTGGTATGCCAAGGCCGAGGCCAGCGCCATTTGTTATGTGCTGGGCATCACCCAGCATTCCACCGGCACTGACAACGTCAAAAGCCTGGCCAACCTGGCCATGCTCTGCGGCCACATCGGCAGGCCCTCCACCGGGGTGAACCCCATTCGGGGACAGAACAACGTCCAGGGAGCCTGCGATATGGGCTGCCTGCCCAATGTGCTGCCCGGCTATCAGTACATTTCGGTCCCGGAGACTATTGAGAAATTTGAAAAGGCCTGGGGGGTGAAATTGTCCGCCACTCCCGGCCTCACCCTCTTTGACCAGATAGAGGCCATTTTGGCGGGCAAGATCAAGGGGCTCGTGGTGTTCGGGGCCAACCCCACCATCAGTTATCCGGACATCAGCAAGGTGGAGCAGGCCCTGAAGCAACTGGAATGCCTGGTGGTTATGGACATCTTCCCCACCGCCACCACTGATTTTGCCCACGTGGTGCTGCCCGCCGCCTCTTTCGCCGAGACCAACGGCACCTTTTCCAACTCCGAACGCCGGGTGCAGCGGGTGCGCAAGGCCATAGAACCCATTCCCGGCAAGGAGAACTGGGAGACCATCCAGGAGCTCTCCACCCGCATGGGCTATGCCATGCACTATAATTCGGGGGAAGAGATTTTTAATGAAATGGCCAGCCTGACCCCGGCTTTCGGGGGCATGAGCTTTGAACGCCTGGCCGCCAAGGGGCTGTGCTGGCCCTGCCCCACCCCGGATCACCCCGGCACCCAATACCTGCACAAAGACCGGTTCAGCCGGGGGAAAGGGCTGTTTCATGCGGTGCCCTTTCGGCCGCCGGCAGAGAGCCCGGATGGGGACTATCCCTTCTGGCTCACCACCGGCACCATCTTTACCCAGTATCTCACCGGCACCATGACCCGGAGATGTTATTCCCTGCATCATGAGAACCCCGTGGTCTTCGTGGAGATCAATCCCAAAGATGCGGCCCGCCTGCACCTCCAGCAGGACGAGGAGGTGGAGGTCAACAGCCGCCGGGGCGTTATCAAGGCCACCGCCCTGGTGACTGACAGGGTAAAGCCCGGGGTGGTGTTCATCCCCATGCATTACGTGGAAAACGCGGCCAACCGCCTGACCAACCCGGCTCTGGACCCGGTCACCAAGACCCCCGAATACAAGGTGTGCGCGGTGAGCCTGAAAAAGGTGGCCTGAAGCTGAGCACCCAGGCTCATAAATACGGCGGGGCCTGTTATAAGGAAAAACAAAGAAGACTGCATCCCTCCAAACCCTCTCCCCCATTGGGGGAGAGGGCTCAACCTTGGTCCTGTTTTGCTTCCAGTAAATGAAATGTGGGGCAACGACTTGCCTATTTTCCCTGGCAGGAGAGGGTTGATGTTGGGGGGATGAATGGGATATATTAACAAAAAAATATCAAGAAAAGCCTCTTGCAAAATACATTTACCGGCGGAAGATTTTTGCTGGTTGCTAATTAAGCCCTGGTGGCACAGGCTTTCCAGCCTGTGCTGGCGCGAGGCTTAGCCTCGCGGCTACAATTTTGCAAGAGCCTGAAGATACGTCCTTTATGAAAATCGGTCCCTATACCTACGAAGAATTTCTTGCCCTGGTGGCGTCCTTTCATGGCACCGCCGCCCCCGGCGTCGTGCTGGGGGGCATCATGGTGGAGGCCGCCAGGGGCCGTCTCCCGGAAGGCGTCTTATTCGACGCGGTGGCGGAGACCCGGGCCTGCCTCCCCGACGCGGTCCAACTCCTCACCCCCTGCACCATCGGCAACGGCTGGCTCAAGGTGTTGAATCTGGGCCGCTTCGCCTTGACCCTTTATGACAAATACCAGGGAGAAGGCATCCGGGTATATCTGGACCCGGCCAGGGTAAAGGATTTTCCCGAAATTGAAAGTTGGTATTTAAAGCTCAAACCCAAACGCGAGCAGGACAAGGACCTGCTGATGGCCCAAATCCGGGAAGGTGGCGCCCATGTCCTGAACTGGCAGCGCGTGGCCCTGAGGCCCCAATTCCTGGGCAGGAAAAGCCGGGGGGGCATGATCGTCTGCCCCCTGTGCCGGGAGGCCTACCCGGCCCAGGACGGCGGCATCTGCCGGGCCTGCCAGGGCGAAGCCCCCTACCAGGACCCCGAGACCTCGGGGGAGCTGGTGCAGTCGTGCCTCCCGTCTTTGGCCGCCGTCCCCCTGGAGGAGGCCCTGGGACGGCATCTGCTCCACGACATGACCCAGATTATCCCCGGGGAGAGCAAAGGGCCGGTCTTCAAAAAAGATCAGGTCATCACCGTGGGCGATCTCTGCCGCTTGCAGCAGATGGGCCGCCAAAACCTCTATGTGGCGGAGGCTAACCAGGTAGGTCAGGAATGGGTCCACGAAGATGAAGCCGCCCTGGCCTTTGCCGGGGCCATGGCTGGGGAGGGCGTCGTCTTGGCCACACCTCCCCGGGAAGGCAAAATTAATCTCCTGGCCGGGAAAGACGGGCTGTTTGCCGTCAAACAAGAACGCCTGGAAGCCTTCAACCTGGTCCCCGGGGTTATGTGCGCCTGCCGCCACAACAACACGGTGGTCAACGAGGGGCGGCTGTTGGCCGGCACCCGGGCCATTCCCCTCTACCTTCCCCGGATCGACTTTCACAAGGCCATGGCTATCCTGGCCGACGGTCCCCTTTTCCAGGTTCTCTCCCTCAAACCCGCCAAAGTGGGCATCTTGGTGACCGGCACCGAGGTTTTCCTGGGGTTGGTGGAGGACCGCTTTATCCCCATCATTCAAAACAAGGTGGAAAAGTTCGGCTGCGAGGTGGTCAGGTCTTTGATTGTGCCCGATGAACGCCGGGCCATCAGCCATGGCATTCAGGAACTGCTGGAGGCCGGCGCTGATCTGGTGGTGACCACCGCGGGGCTGTCCGTGGACCCTGACGACGTCACCCGCCAGGGGCTGCTGGATGCCGGGGCCGCTGACCTGCTTTATGGGGCGCCCATCTTGCCGGGGGCCATGACCCTGGTGGGACGGATCGGCGCCGTGCGGGTTATCGGGGTGCCGGCCTGCGCTCTCTATTTCAAAAGAACCAGTTTTGACCTGATCCTGCCCCGCCTGTTGGCGGGTCTCGAATTGAAGCGCCGGGATTTGGCCAGATTGGGGCACGGGGCCCTGTGCCTGGAGTGTCAGACCTGCTCCTTCCCCAAGTGCCCTTTTGGACGGTAACCCGAGCACAAAAAAGTTAATTTGAACAGGGAGAAGAACTATGTCTGGCAAAAAGATCTACAGTGTGTGCGGCATGTGCACCGTCCGTTGTCCCATCCAGGCCGAAGTGACTGGTGACCAGATTGATTTCTTGCAGGGTAATCCCCACATTGCCGGGCTGGAGGGAGGCCTCTGCGCCCGGGGCAGCGCCGGCCTGGCCCTCATTAACGATCCGGAGCGTCCTCAATATCCCATGATTCGGACCGGGGAGCGGGGCGAAGGCAAGTGGCGCCGGGTGAGTTGGGACGAAGCCCTGGATTATACGGCAGAACGTCTTAAAGACATCATGGACCGTTACGGCAGCAAAACCGTCCTCTTTTCGGACCGGGGCGGTCCCTTCCAGGATTTGCACCAGGCCTTTGTGCGGGGTCTCGGCTCCCCCAACTTCTCCAACCATGACAGCTCCTGCGCCCGGAACGTCATGCACGCCGCCCAGTCCGTTTTTGGGTTCGGCCGCAAGGATGTGGTCTATGATTTGAAAAACGCCCGCCATGTGGTCCTGCAGACCCGCAACATCTTCGAATCCATTAATGTCAAAGAATCAAACGATCTGATGACGGCCCTGGGCAACGGCTGCAAGCTTACGGTCATTGATATCCGGGCCAACCTTTCCGCCATGAAGGCCGACCGCTTCCTGATGGTGCGCCCCGGCACGGATTATGGTTTTAACCTGGCGGTTATCCGGGAGCTGTTGGCCAAGAACCTCCACGATATAGAATTCACCGGGATGTATATCCAGGACCTGGAAGCCCTGCAGACCCTGGTGGAACCCTACAGGCCGGAGTGGGCCGAGGCTGAGACCGGGGTTAAGGCCGAGCAGCTTGTCGAGTTTGTCAAAGACCTGTCCGACGCCAAACCCGCAGTCATCTGGCACCCGGGCTGGATGAACGCCCGCTACCGGGATTCCTTCTATATGTCCCGGTCCATCTATATTATCAACGCCCTTTTGGGGGCCATCGGCGCCAAGGGGGGCCTGCCCCTGGCCAACAACCCCGGCAGTGTGGGGAGAAAGGGACTGAAGAAACTGGCGGACCTGGTGCCCAAACCCAAAGAGCCCCGGGCCGACGGCGTGGGCACGATTTACAACCACCTGGATGCGGGGCCCGGCCTTCTGCACCTGGCCTTTAAAGCCATGGAGACGGAAGACCCTTACCCCTTGAAGGCCTACATCGCTTACCGCCACGACCCCCTCATGGGCTATCCTGACCCGGAGCGCCTAAAGCAGATCTGGTCCAAGCTGGAGCTTTTGGTGTCGGTGACCTTCACCTGGTCCGATACCGCCTGGTTCTCTGATGTCGTCCTGCCCCTTTCCCCTTATCTGGAACGGGAAAGTATCCTGGCTGCCAAAAACGGCTTGAAACCGTTCTTTTTCACCAGGCAGCGGGTAGTGACGCCGCGCTATGAAACCCGGGCCGACTGGGAGATTCTCTGCGGGCTGGCCAAACGGCTGGGGATTGAACCTTTGGCCTTCAACTCCATTGAGGACATCTGGAACTACCAGTTGGAAGGCACGGGCGTCTCCATGAAGGATTTCGAGGCCACCGGGCTGGTCAATCTGGCGGACCAGGCCATCTATCAGCCCCGGGAGAGCTTGAAATTCAAGACCCCCAGCGGCAAAATTGAAATGATCCACAGCCGCTGGGAAGACCAGGGACTTCTGTCGCTACAACCCTACGAACCCGCGACCCGCCCCCAGACGGGCACCTTCCGGCTCACCTTCGGCCGCTGCGCAGTGCACACCCAGGGGCACACGGTGAACAACACCATGCTCCATGAACTGATGCCGGAAAACGTTCTGTGGATCAATGATCAGGCTGCGGCTGCGCTTAAAATCAAGGACGGCGATGAGGTGGAGGTGAGCAGCAACGGCCATGCCGGCCGGCTCAAGGCCAAGGTGACGCCTTTTATCCACCCGGAGGCGGTCTTTATGGTGCACGGCTTCGGCCACAACCTGCCGGTGGAAAGCCGGGCTCGCGGCAGGGGGGTGGCCGACAACGCCCTTATGCCCGGAGGCCTGGAAATTTGGGATCAGGCCGGCGGAGCCCTGGCCCTTCAGGAGCATTTCGTCAAGGTGGCAAAACCCAAATCATAGCAAACAGAATTGCACTCACCCGCGAGCAAAAACACAGCCTGCTGAGATATCGGCAGGCTGGTGCGCCACGAGGGCGCTTGGAGTAATAAGCGTGCGCAACTGCACGAGAGATGGGGGTGGGCCCCCCGGAGTCGGCTTGCAGGAGCAGGCTTCAAACCACCTTAAGCTGCGCTGGTAAAGAGCCAGG
>JBAQHL010000680.1:0-6242 GCA_049288295.1 Desulfobaccales bacterium | reverse complement strand
AGGCTTCATCCTGCGTCTGGGCACGGCAAGCCGAGCTACAAAAAAATTACTTGTTTGATGGGAACTTGGTATGAAATGTTGCCTTTCGATTGTGACTAAAGACCTCTGCGAAAGTCCTCAAAATTGTCATTCTGAGGGAGCGGAGCGACCGAAGAATATAGTAACTACCTGAAAATACTAGATTCTTAGCTAAACCCAGGATGACAAAAATAGTTTCGCAGAGGTCTCACCTTGGTATAAGGTCCCGAATCATGGCTTTAATAGCCGCGGCCTGAGCTTCAATGCTCTCAGTGAGCCTGAATTGGACCAGGGCCCGCGCCAGGTTGTGCTCCCGGTGCCTGGCCTTGAAATACACATTCCCCGCCAGGAAGTCCTTGAAGAACCGCAGGCCCAACTCGAAGGCAATAAGGCGAATGGCATCATAAAGGAAAGCAATATCGCTGGCGGTGAGGAAATCCCGGGCCAGGGCGAGATAGCCCTCCAGGATGGCCCGCCCCAAATCAGGTTCAAAGCGCACTTCCTCCCAGGCTTCGGTTTCTTCCCCCAAAGGATTACAGCAGGAACGCAGGCAATCGCCGATATCGTAATGCACCAGACCGGGCTTGACGGTGTCCAGGTCCACCAGGGAAACGGCCTGGCCGCTGACGCTGTCGAGCATGACATTGTTGATTTTGGGGTCGCCGTGCATGACCCGGGGCTGCAGCTTTCCCTTCCTTTGAGCCTCCTCCAGGACGCAGGCGAAATCCCGGCGCGCGGCGATAAAATTTCGACAATAATCAACCTCTGCCGAGGCAGGCCCGCCGGCGGCGGCCAGGATTTCATCATATTTCTCGAGGTAGCCCGGGGTGACGTGGAAGCCGGGGTGGGTGTCGGCCAGACTCCGGGGGGGGAGATCGGCAAGGAGGCGGTGAAACAGGCCCAGGGCATAGCCCGCTTCCCTGGCGTGATCCCGGTCCTTAATAATATCGAAGGTTTCGGCGCCCTCAATGAAACTTAAGGCCCGCCAACAGGAGCCCCTGGCGTCCTCCAGGAGGTTTCCTCCGTCCCGGGCGGGGAGCACCCGGGGAAGCTCAAACCGGCGGCCGGGTCCCAAAGGCTCACGCTCAAGGCGCCGCTGCACGTGGGAGGTAACCGCGTCCAGGTTGGCCATCACCAGGTGGGGCTGCCGGAACACTGCGGTATTGAGGCGCTGCAGGATAAACCGCGCCTCCCCCGCCCGCGGGGGCACAGCATCATTAGCCACTTTCACCAGGAAGGTGTCATTGACGTTGCCGCTGCCGTATTCCCGCAGGTCCGCCACACGACCCTCTGGGATGAATTGTTGCGCCGCGGCGATGAGATCGGGGCCTTCAAGCTTGGTCATGCAATCCCTTGAGGCGCAGGGCCACCCTTTCCTCCATATCCTGCGTCAGGCGTTCCAGGGCCCGGCCCTCCCGGATGGGGCCGGAGTTGTTCCAGCCTGCGAGCAGGGCCTCCGCTTTTTTCCGGCGGAATTCCTCTACACTCGCGGCCATTTCTTGCCAGATGAATAACTTCTGGAGAATATGCCGTTCAGGCGAGGAAAAATCCTTTTCCAGGTCAAAGGCTTCGCCTTTTAAGGTGGTATGCAGCATGACTTATGGATTTTATGACAGGGTTTTGTCCGCCTCTATTCTTGGCGACTGTCGGCGCCCCGCCGGCATCAACCCACCCCGGCGGCGGGATAGGGAAAACCAGCCGGGACCGGGGCGCCCTGGTCCACATGACGGCGCATGGCCGCGTCGCAGACGGCATATCCCCAATTTATCAGGCGCTCCTGCAGGACAGGCTCCATGGCCGCCAGGCGGGTGGGGGTCCGGGCCAGGGTAAAAGTCTGCTGGAAGGGGCAGGGCAGCGAGTCATTGAGTTTATAATTGCTGATGTTAGAGCCTATCCCCCAATAAGTCCCGGAACGCAGCTTGGCCTTGTAGGAGCCGATAAGCTGCCGCTTGCGGAGGCTCCGCACCTGGTTATCGATAATCAAGAGAACCCGGTAAATGTGGAGAGGCCAGGTTCGGGCGGGCCGGGCTTCGGGTTGGAGGCCGGCACAGGCATCACTTACCAGGACCGTTTGATATCGATGCCACACAGGCTGCAGTCCCAGATTATCATAAACCCCCCCATCGGTGAGGATGGCCTGTTCGGTGTAAGGTTCATACTGTAGGTCGTCGCCTGTCCCGGGTGTAAAGGCTTGCGGGTTTAAAGCAAGTTCCTGGGGGGACAGAAACGGCGGGAAGGCCGAGGACGCAGCCACGACCTGGGCCAGGGGCACTTGTGGCTCCTTCACCTGGCCGACCCGATAATCCCACATGTAAGGCTTGGCAAAGCGCCAGAGCACCGCCGACCCCACGTTGGTGGCATTCAGGGTGAAACGCGGGGTCTCGGGCAGGTCCTGGAGGGTGGCGTCGCCGAACAGGTGCCGGCGGTAGGCTTTGGTCAAAAGGCGGTTTATGGACCCGGGCAGTATCATCCCCACCACAATTGCTTTGACATCGATGGTTACTCTTGCCAAACGCCGGATGGGCGCGACCAACCCCTCTTGAAACGCAGCCGGGGAAAATTGTGCCTGGGCCAGCCTGCTCCAATTAAGCCCCAGGGCCGCCGCGGTAATGGAGCCCCCCGACACGCTGGAGATGCGCGCCAACCGGGGCAGACACCCCAGTTCGTTTAAGCGCCACAGGGCGCCCACGTGAAAGAGCATGGCCCGGTAGCCGCCGCCGGACAGGCACAAACCGATGCCGGGCTCGAGTGCCCCCCGTTTTTTCTCCTGTTGCTCAAAGGTTGGGTCAGCGCTTTCTTCAAGAATCTGTACCAGGCTTTCTTCGGTCATGGTCTTTTTCTTTCTTTGATCATGGGGGGGGCCAGGGAGCTGGGGCCCTCCCCCCGCTAAGTTTCGCTCCCAGAGTTGTTAAAAAGGCACGCTCGTTTCGATGACCCCGTTTCTTACCAGGGTGAAGCCCTGGGGGATGGTGCCCGGTTGGTCGCTGCGCACGATCTTTGGGGTTTTGGCGGCCATGGCTTCCAACAATTCCGGTTTGGGCACCCCGGGCCACTGGTCAACGCTGATGGTGGAGACCATGGCCCAGAAATCCCGGCCCACCAATTGCTCCACAAACTCGACGGGAGTGGCGTTATGGCTGCCGTGGTGCCCAACCTTGTAGAAGGTGACCTCCCGGAAAAGCCTGCGAAACTCAGGATTTTCCAGGGCCTGCTGCCAGGTGCCCCACTGGGCGTCACCGGGAAACAACAGGAAGGCGCGGCCGATTTGCAGAACCAGCATGAGGCTGGTGCCGTTGACCGCCTGGTCCAGGGCGGCCGCCACGGCCTCGTCAAAGCCAAAGACTATCCGGCGCACATTTTCCCGGTCTTCCCCGCTCAGGTTCATGGAGAGTTTCCGGAACAGATCTTCATACTCGGCCGGGGACATGCGCCAGTCCCGGCTAAAGGGGCCGGGGTCCCTGGTCTCGGCTTCTTCCAGGGATTCTATCAGCTTGAGATAGCTTTGCCCTGAGGGTGGGTCAAGATCTCTGATAATTTCGGTATCCCGGGATGGTCCCAGGACATGAACCGTAACCCCGGGCAAAGCCGGGCTTTCAAACCAGGGAGACTCGGAATTTTTATCGGGCAGGAAGCGCCGCTGGGGACTGCCGGCAAAGCCGTGATGAAGAGTGCGCATGGCCCCCTCGTTGGACAAAGCGTTGAGGGCCAGATCCAGCCTGGACTCGACCCGGGCCCGCTCTGCTTCGGGGGCTGCGGCCAGCCTGCTTTGCAAATGTTCGGCGAGCTGCAGCGCCAGCCGGCTCTGAATATCCCGGATACGCTTGCTTTCAGCATCGGTGGGATGTTCAGTCCAGGGCATCCAGACCTCCTGCACCTGCACCTCGGCCCAGGACGAGTGGTTAAAGCCTGAGACGTGGTCTTTGTGGCGGTGGGTGGCCACCACCACATCGACCCGGGGTATGCCGCCGGCATCCCGGAGGTCTTCCAGAACTTCCTCCCTGACCTCTTTCATGGAAAGGCTGCCAAGCTTGATGGAGCCGCAGTCGAACAGCATCCGGCGCACTCCCTCGGGTGTGGGTATGGTGAGGAGAAAGCAGTCTCCGAAACCCACATCATACATGCGCACGTTGATAACCTGGGCTGCGGGGCTCATCTGGTCACCCCCTGGTGTAAAGAGGCCAGGCGCATTCTGAGGAAAGCCCGGTCTTTCATGTAGTTGACGTTCCCGTAAGCCAATTCTGGATCCCTGAGGTCGCTGGCGGCCAGGTATCCTCTCTGGCGCTGCAGCCTGAGTCCGGCGCGGTGAGCCATTGCCGGGTCAATGGCCTTGGAGGGCAGCGGTTTAGCAATCAGGTAGCGCACCCGGCCTTCGGTGCCGGCAATGATGGTGGTGCCGCCCCGGAAGGGGATGCCCCCCAGCTCGGTTCGGAGGTCTTCATCCTCCTGGGTGAATTGCACGATCAATTCCGAGATGAGCCGGCCGTTGATCCCGACCCGGAAGCTGGTGTGGAAACCCCGCACCATAATGGTTTTTTTGGGGTCGAGATAAAGGCTGGCGGCATTTTGCCGGGCATACTGGTGCAGGTGCTTGGCCAATTCCTCCTTGTGGCCTCGTTCCTCACTTGAACTGAACCCTCCCCAATTCCTGTCCTCGCCGGCCTCTTCGAAGGGGTTCTGGCTGAAGGCAGAGGCGGCCAGGGAGATTTCGTTGGCCAGCTTAATCCTTTCATAGGGGAGGGGGGGGATATCCGAGGGAGCTTCCTGCCAGATAAGGGATTCCTCGGCCAGGGAAGCAACGCCTTCGGGATAAATACCCCGGGCCCGAAAGGCCTCGATCATGGCCCCCCTGAGGCCGCTGTCATCGTCCGGAAACAGCTCGTAGTCAGCAGTTACATGGGCCCGCAGGAAGTCGCCGAAGGTGATGTCCACCGGGGGGAGGTAATCAAAGGCCCGGATGCACTTGATCAAAACGCCCTGGGCGGTCTTGGAGGCCTCGCCGGCGATGCGGTTCACCAGGTCCGGGTGCAGATCTCCCTGGGGCAGGGTCCCGGAGCCCCCCGTGGCGATGCGAATCAGATCTTGAATGCGTCGCTGGTAGGTGGCGAAAAAGGCGTCGAAGACCGCCGCCACCAGGACGGAGCCGCGCTCGTGGACCTCGGTGACGCTTTCCGACAGGCGGGTTTCCGGTTTGCCGATGGCGGAGCGCAGGGCCTGGCCGGCGCCGGTGGCGTAGCCGAACTGGGTGGCCAACTCCACCAAGCGCTTGCCTTTCTGAATATCCCCCCTGGTTTTCTGGATCTCATCCCGGAGGAATTCCTGAAAGGTGAAGTGTTGGAAAAGGGCGATAATATCTGAAAACCCCTCGTGAAAGGCCAGGACGTCCGGATTGGAGGGCTCCAAAAAATGCCGCCGCAAGCGGTCCACCACGGCATGGGTCAGTTCGTGGACGATAATATCGTGGGACAGGCAGGTAAAAACAATCTGGCCCGGCAGATTGGGCCCCGGGTCCTTGCGGTCGGCCCGGAAATACCCGAACAAAATGGCATTCAGGTCACGGTCGTAAAAAGAATTGGCCCCGTGAAAGGCGTGGGGGAAAAGGCGCAGGCGGCGGGAATTACCCCGGGTAAACTCCAGGCGCCGGCCCAGGGCCCGCTCAAAATTCTCCAGGGTGCGCATGGCTACCGCATACACCATTTGCTGGTGGAAGCGGGGGTCCGATTCCGTGGGCTCCAGCCCGCCCTGCATCAAGATGGCCGCATGGTTCAAGTCCACCGGCGGGTAAAAACAGTCATTCACCCCGTCGTAATCGATGACTTCGAAGCGGGAGCCCTGGGGGCCCGGCCGAAGCAATTCGTTGGGGATGTCGATGGTGATGCGGTTCCCCGGCGCCCGGGCCAGCATGGGATCGGAGGCGAAAATCCTCAGAGGCCGCCGTGCCGGCTGGGAATGGACATATTTGGATTCCAGGCGTTTCATGGTTCCTCCCGAAGTAGAGGTTGCCGTGCCTAAGTGCCTGATCCCTTTGCTGGATTGAAAAGTTTCGAGTTTTATAGCCTTTGCCAAAAGTTTCTTCCTCTTATCCCCTCTCCCCCCAACGTGGGGTGAGGGTCTGGGTGAGGGGGTAAGAGAAAAAAATTCTGGCAATCGGTATAAGTTGAAACGTCTGCGAAAGTCCCAAAACCTGTCATTCTGAGGGAGCGAAGCGACCGAAGAATCTCATAACC
>JBAQHL010000679.1:0-3960 GCA_049288295.1 Desulfobaccales bacterium | reverse complement strand
GCCGGGCCCTGCTCCGGGATGCCCTCCAGGAAATGATTCTGGCTTACCGGCAGCAAGGCAAGGAAATCCCTCCGGGGAACGCCCTCATCGAACAACTTCCCATCGACTTGAACGATGTCCGTCAAACGGCGTGATCTCATCAACTATTTAACGGCCAACGGCTTTTATCTCCTGCGGGAAGGCGCCAACCACTCCATCTACACCAACGGCCCCAAGACCATCCCGGTTAAGCGCCATAAAACCTTGGACCGGATCACTGCCAACGAAATCTGCAAGCAGGCCGGCCTCTCCCCCAGGTTTTAATCTCCCCTCTTCAGCTAAAAACTCAAAATAAGTCAACCCCCCTTCCCCTGCCACCCGTCCCCCGTGTGCTGGTTTTTCCTGGCCGTCCCTGCTACTTAATCCTCCCAAAGGCCCTGTTCCGCAATTCTTTTAGGGAGTGCCGCCTTATGCCGGAACCCTGTACCGTTTGTTCTCATGACTCCTGGGAGCAGACCGGCCGGGCTCTTATACCGAGTTCGGTTTTACATGCAACAAACTCAGCGATTAACTTATTGATAATCCATGTTATTTCAACCAAAAACCGCAAACCGCAAACCGAAAACGGTATTATGAGCGGGGTCTCTTACCGCACCCCCTCCCCCCAGTATGGCTTGAGTCCCTCCGCAACTCTGCCGCCTCCCCTGATGACCGTGCCGCTCTCTCCCCGTTCCGCAACAAAAGCGGCCCACAAACAAAATAAGCCGCAAAATAAGCGGCTTATCCCCGACCCTGTTGCGGAAAATAGCGGCACACTTGCGGAAATATCCGGCCCACTATCCCGCTTATTCGCCTCTTTCCTATATATCCGGCCGCAACCGTCGCCTCATTTCCTCCGTCTCATACACCACTTCCTGCCCCACCATCCTGACCTTCTCTTGAACCACCAAGTTCAGCACCCGGGGCTGCCATTCATGTTCGGCCCGGTTCACCCTGGCCGCCAGGGTCGCGGGCGTATCGTCTTTCTCAATGGGCACCGGCACCGTGCAGATGATGGCCCCCCGGTCATAAGCCTCATCCACAAAATGCATGGACACCGCACTGTGGGTGATTTCCCCCCGATGGAAAGCCGCCAGCACCGCCTCATGCACACGATGCCCGTAGAGGTTGGGCCCGCCGAAGCGGGGCAAAGGACCGGGATGAATATTGATGGTCCGGGCCGGGTTCAGCCCCGCGGCCAGCTTCAGCCAGCCGGAGAGCATAACGTAATCCGCCCCAAAATATTTGACAAAATTTTGGTATCCCTTGGCCGTATAGGGGCCGCCCCAGTAGTGCGGCCTCACCCCCAAAGCCCTGGCCCGCTGCCAGACCCCGCCGTCAGGTTGACTGGTAACCACCCCGCAAATAAAGGCATGCAAAACGGGCGGCCTGGTCCGGGCAGCCCGCACCAGCGTCTCGAACCCGGACCCACCCCCGGTTTTGGTCCCGGAGGCGAACACCAGGACATGGGGACTGAGCCTTGTCATATTTCATCCCTTCTTTAACCTACCAGGGGATTTTTGACCTTGAGGCCGGGGAAGCGGCTGAAATCCCGGTCAGCGGTCCACAGTTCCCGGACGCCGTGCAGGCGGCAGAGGGCCGCCACCCGGGCGTCATGCACCTGGGGGCCGGCCACCAGCCCGATGGTGAGCAGCTGGCGCAGTTCCGGCCAGTAGTTCTGGGATTCCGCCAGAACCACCAGGCTGGGGGACTCCAGCCAGACCTCCACCTGGTCCACCGCCAGCAGCAAAGGTGTGGGCGGCGCATAAATCCGGGGATGAGTGACAATGGCCAGAAACTCATGGAGGCAGGGCCAGGGTATGGCCCACAGCGCCCGCCCCTCTGCCAATTGCCGCACTCCCTCCCAGGCCTGGGGGTGCCACGGGGAATCCTCCCGGTGGGCATGGACCAGGATATTGGTGTCCACCGCAATCATCCGCCCCGACCTCCATAGGCCAACTCCCGCAGACGCTCCCAGGAAGCCCCGGCGGCTTCAGGCTGCAAGCCTTCTCCCTTGAACGTGGCTTGGCGCAATTGGAACTGCCCAACCCGGCGGCGCTCGGCCAGGACCTTTCGCAGTCCCTCTTCCACCAGGGCCTTCATGGTCTTGCCTTCCCGGGCCGCCTGCTGGCGAGCCTCTTCCAGTAGATTATTGGCAATATCTATGGTTGTCTTCATATGTATAACAATATCCTAAAATACATATAGGTGTCAAGAATAGGAATAATGGCACAATCGGACCGGAGCCGGCCTGCCGGACGGCCTCAAAAGTTCTGCCATAACAAGAAATTCTCCTTATACAATAAGAGCTGTATTGCTCAGCAAGAGGAAGTCATCTGCCTGTGAGGTTATTTCTTTGGATATATCAGTTGGTTACGTGGAGCCTGGATGGCATGCTTATTGAATAACCACAGGTAACTCCACACCTTGCAGGAAAAGCCCGACGCCCTGCAAGCCTAATCTAAGGAGAACAAGCATGGCCAAAACCAGTGCGGCTTCCATTTGGAGAGATGGCTGGGCCCCAGGGGGCGGGAAACCCCAGGACCCAGCCGAACCGGTGCTCAAAAAGGCCCCCGACCAAGAAGCGGCCCCTGGGGAAAATCAGGAAGAACCATCTCACAAAAAGCCCGCTTTCCCCACCCGACCCAAGCCCAAAGCCTTGCAGGACATCGGCATCCCTGAAATCTTCGTTGCCGATCTAACATTAAAGCACTGTTTTTATTTGAACTTTTTTACCATAGGTGAGTTGACGGCCCGCTTGAAACTGGCCCCCAACCTTATTACCCCGGTTCTGGATTATCTCCGCCAGGAAAAATTCCTCGAACTGCGGGGTCCCGATCCCCTGAAGCCGGCCGCCAATGCCCTGGGATTAGCCAACCGTTATGTCCTCACGGAAGGGGGCAAGAAACGGGCCGCCCAACTCCTGGAATACGATGCTTATGTGGGTCCTGTCCCGGTGAACCTGGAGGATTATTGGCAACAGGTGAAATCTCAGGGAATCGGGCAAAGCCGCATCTTGCGAACCCGCCTGGAGAAAGTTTTCGAAGACATGGTGCTCACTCCGGATCTGCTCGGGAAACTGGGACCCGCCCTGATGAGTGGCAAGCCTTTGTTCCTCTATGGGCCCCCGGGGAACGGCAAGACTTCCATCGCCCTGCGGCTGGGGGAGATTTGGGAGGACATCATCCTCACTCCTTATGCCCTCTATGTGGAAGGCAGCATTATCCGCATTTTTGATGAAATCAGCCACCGAGCGGTTCAGGTGAATGGCAATGGCAATGGCAATGGCAACGGCGGTCTCGAGCACGATAGCCGCTGGGTTTTTTGCCGGCGCCCCGCGGTTATTGTCGGGGGGGAACTCACCCTGGAGACCTTGGACTTGGCCTACAACCCCACCCTGAAGTACTACGAGGCGCCCCTGCAGTTGAAGGCCAACAATGGACTGTTCATTGTCGATGACCTGGGGCGTCAGCAGATAAAACCCCAGGAATTGCTCAACCGCTGGATAATCCCTCTGGAAAACCAAAAGGATTATTTGGGCCTGCATACAGGGCAGAAATTCGCCATCCCTTTTGAACAGTTTCTGATTTTTGCCACCAACCTCGAGCCTCGATCCTTGATGGACGAATCTTTCTTGAGGCGGATCCGCTCCAAGGTTAAGGTGAATCATGTGGGGCGGGAACAATTCCTGGAAATTTTTCGCCTGGTCTGCCAAACGTATAAGATAAAGTATGATGATCAGATTGCAGATTATCTGGTGTCCCACTATTATGGGGAAGATCAGCGAGCCATGAACGCTTGCCATCCCCGGGATCTGGTGGAGCAGATTTTGGATTATTGCAGTTTCAATGAACTGCCCCCGGTTCTTACCAGGGATAACCTGGACCGGGCCTGTCAGGTCTATTTCGTGGATTGATTTTCCGGCCCTCATCACATAGAGGG
>JBAQHL010000678.1:0-1519 GCA_049288295.1 Desulfobaccales bacterium | reverse complement strand
GCTCCAAAGAGCCTGGGGGAAGGAAGGCTCTGGGAGCCTCCCGGGAAGTCTGAATAATCTTTCTGATACCATCCTTACCTGGGCACTTAACCCCCAAAACAAGGGGCGTCTCTATTTGGGTCAGGTGCACCGGGCTACCCAGCCCCCCTGGGAGGGACGCCTGGTGATGCCCCTTCTCACCGCCCTTTATGCCTCACCCGAGGCCTCCACCCCCTATGGCATACTGAAACTCCTTATCGACCCCCACTACATATCGGGTAAGGTTACTGAAGGGGTTCTTTCCGGAAAGACCGGCTACCCCTGGATCATCGATCAGAATGGCACGTTCCTGGCCCACCATGAAAAAACTTTTGTGGGTGAAGACGCCCTGGCAGTGCGGCTCAGGCGCAACCCTAATCTAATTTTTCGTGGTCTTAAGGAAATCCAGGAACGTCTTCTCCAGGGTGAGGAAGGCACCGGTGAGTATGTCTCCGGCTGGCACCGCCAGCAGATTGCTGAGATGGAGAAACTGGCGGCTTATACCCCCATCCGCTTTGACAAGGGCCTTATTAAAGGGGTCACCGAGGTGGCCGACCCGGCCCACAACCTCTGGGGCGTGGCCCTGGCTGCGCCGGTGGCCGAGGTTTCCGGACAGGTGGGGCAAATTATGTCCCAGGAACTGTTCCTGGTGGCCACCTTCCTTCTGGCCGTCCTGTTGGGCACCGTTTCCCTGATTGCCGTGGCCCTGAGCTGGAACAAGTCGCTGGCCCGGGAGGTAGGACTCAAAACCGAGGAACTGGTGCAATCCCACGAGCGCTTGGTGCACTCGGAGCGCTTTGCCGCGGTGGGCGAAGCCGCGGCCTACGTCAGTCATGAAATTAAGAATCCCCTCATGGTTATCGGGGGCCTGGCCCACCAAGTGGAAAGAAAAGTGGAAGATGACCTGGCACTCAAGGAAAAGCTGACCATCATTCAAAAAGAGGTGCAACGGCTGGAGAATTTTCTGGGGGACCTGCGGGACTTCACCCGGCCGGTGGTGCCCGCCAAACAACAGATTGATCTCAACCAGGTCATCCACGAAGTGGATACCCTTATGGCAGGGGAGGCGAGCAACCGGGGCATCGCCCTCGAAGAACACCTGGACCCCGATCTGCCGCCCCTTCAGGCCGACCCCAACCAGATGAAACAGGTGCTCTTGAACCTGGTGAAGAACGCCTTCGAGGCCCTGGATGACTCCGGCGGCCGGGTGATCCTCAAGAGCGGCGCCGCAGATAAGCAGGTGTGGTTCTCCGTCCAGGATAACGGCGGCGGTATGCCCCCGGAAGTGCTTGACAAAATTTTCCACCCCTTCTTTACCACCAAAAACAAGGGCACCGGCCTGGGGCTGGCTGTTATCCACAAGATCGTCACCGACCATCAGGGCGTGGTCGCCGTGAAAAGCTCCCCTGAGGAGGGCACCATTTTTACGGTGGAACTCCCCGCAGACTCCCGATAATTTTTGGGGGCGCCCATCTCTGTCCGGCTGATTTTTGGTTCAATC
>JBAQHL010000677.1:0-12454 GCA_049288295.1 Desulfobaccales bacterium | reverse complement strand
TTTGAGGCCGGGTTTGTCAGCCGCCTGGATGTGGCCAACGCTAATGCCCAGGTGGCCACCACCGCAGCCTTGATACCCAGGCTGGAGTCGGATGCCCAGGCGGCCATCTACACCATCGGGGTTCTCCTGGGCAAGGAGCCGGCCTTCCTGGCCAAAGAACTGGCCAGCGTCACGCCCATGCCGCCCGTGCCCCCCCAGGTGCCGGTGGGTCTGCCCTCAGAACTCTTGAGAAGGCGTCCGGATATCCGCCGGGCCGAAGCCCAGCTTCACGCCGCCACGGCCCGCATCGGGGTGGCCGTGGCCGACCTCTTCCCCAAGTTCAACCTCACCGGCAGCCTGGGCTTGGCGGCCAACGACATCTCCAGGCTGGGCGCCTCGGGCAGCAAGTTCTGGTCCTTCAGCCCCAGCGTCTCCTGGCCGGTGTTCGCCGGCGGCAAAATCCGCTGGAACATCCAAGTCCAAGACGCCCTCCAGGAGCAGGCTTTGCTGGCCTATCAGCAGACGGTGCTCACCGCCTTAAGGGAGGTGGAAACCGCGCTGGTGGCCTACGCCAAGGAACAGGAGCAGCAGAAATCCCTGGCCGTGGCCGTGGCCAACAACCGCCAGGCCGTGGACCTGTCCATGCGGCTCTATGTTGCCGGCAAGACCGATTTTCTCAACGTCCTCAATGCCCAGCGGGCCCTGTTCCTCACCGAGGACGCCCTGACCATCAGCACCCGCACCCTGGGCACCAACCTCATCGCCCTCTATAAAGCCCTGGGCGGCGGATGGGAACAAGGGGGATGATAATACCGTTTTCGGGGGAGGATACTAAATTTTAGTAATTTTTTTGAAAATCAGCTGATTATACGATTGGTCGGTTTCATCTTATTCTGATACTTATATTAGACCCCTGGGAAAACCCGCCCCCCAATCCAAAAGTCACCACTCTATAAATCAAAATAATGTAGAGCAGGCGACCTCGCCTGCTAAATACAGCCGGGGGCGGCTGACTCTCTTATCTCATTTCCGCCAGGGCCAGCAGGGCGGCAGCAAACAGGAAAATAAGGGGAATGCCCATAAAAACAAGGAGCATTGGGCCTATGGCCGAAAAAATATCAGGTAATTCAGGGAAAGAAATTGCCGGCAGCCTATACGGAATGTTCAGCCAAACATCAACCGGAATAGTAGGGCCGGGTATTATTCCCAGTTTCACCATGACGATGGCAACCGCAATGATATATAAAATGATCATGGATTGAATCCTTATTTGAGATAATGCTGGTATAACAGCATAATGTGTTCCATAGTTATATGTCATTGATATAATTATATATACTATCATCTATTTTGTGCTAAAAGTTCACAATATAAAACATATTAACAATTTTTGTTCGGTATTATGAACTTGACTTTAAGACATTCGCGAAAAATATGAGTCACAGCAAACTCTTACCCCCTTGGTTGGGAAGACAAAAACCCTCCGGGGATAAGTTCTCAGGACAAGGCCCTGCCAAACCTGCCTTGCCGCAGCCGACCTAAGCATCTGGCATGGTCATAGGAAACGAGGTCTGACGTTTTCTCGTTTCCGGGTGACAGGAAAGGAGTATAATGACAAAAATGTCACTTTTTGCGGCGGCGCGTTGCGCCCGACCGGAGAACATAAGGCAGGTTAGCCCCAGGAAACCTATCCCCAAGGAGGGAATATGCACTGTCTGACTGGAGAGGATGTCTTCCGTATCGTTAAGGACCGGCAGGTGAGTTTTGTGCAGCTTTGGTTCACCGATGTTCTGGGAATGCTGAAGAGCTTCGCCATCCGGCCATCTGAGCTGGAGGAGGCCATGACCGAAGGCATGGGGTTTGACGGCTCCTCCATCGAGGGCTTCGCCCGCATTGAAGAAAGCGACATGATCGCCAAGCCCGACCCCACCACCTTTCAACTGCTGCCCTGGCGGCCCCAGGAGCAGCCGGTGGGCCGCATGTTCTGCGACATTCTGGAGCCGGACGGCAGCCCCTATCCCGGCGACCCCCGCTTTGCCCTGAAGCGCATCCTGGCCGAGGCCAAGGCGAAAGGCTTCACCTTTTACGTGGGGCCGGAGCTGGAATATTTTTACTTTGCCAATCACCTGGCGCCGGAAATCCTGGATCAAGCCGGCTACTTCGACACCACCCCCCTGGACCGGGGCAACGTCTACCGGCGTGAGACCATCCTGGCCCTGGAGGACATGGGCATCCGGGTGGAATACAGCCATCACGAGGTGGCCCACTCCCAGCATGAGATCGACCTGCGCTACGACGAAGGTCTCAAAATGGCCGACAAGGTCATGACTTACAAAACCGCGGTGAAAGAAATCGCCCGGATGAACGGGGTCTACGCCACCTTCATGCCCAAGCCCCTGGCGGGCATCAACGGCAGCGGCATGCATACCCACCAGTCATTGTTTACAGGGGATAAAAACTCCTTTTCGGACCTGAGCGATGCCTATCATTTGTCGGCCCTGGCCAAGGGCTATATTGCCGGGCTCCTTAAGCACGCCCGGGAGATCACCGCGGTGTGCAACCAGTGGGTGAACTCCTACAAACGCCTGGTGCCGGGCTACGAGGCCCCGGTTTACATTTCCTGGGCGCGGCGCAACCGCTCCACCATGATCCGGGTCCCCATGTACAAGCCCGGCAAGGAAGTGGCCACCCGGGTGGAATACCGGGCCCCCGACCCGGCCTGCAATCCTTATCTCGCTTTCGCGGTCATGCTGGCCGCGGGGTTAAAGGGCATGACAGCCAATTACCCTTTGCCCGACCCGGTGGAGGAGGACATTTACCATATGTCCAAGGGGGAGCGGGAGCGCCTGGGCATTAAGGACCTGCCGGGGAGCCTCTATGAGGCCATTGAGGAGATGGAAAAAAGTGAGCTGGTGCGCCAGGCCCTGGGAGATCACATTTTCAACAAGTTCATCCAGAACCGCATGATCGAGTGGGAAAACTACCGGCTCCACGTCAGCCAATACGAGGTGGACCGGTATTTGCCTATTTTGTAGAGGGTCATGAAAAAGGGCATCTGGGGGGAAGGCGGGAGCACAGGCTTCCAGCCTGTGCAGGAACAGGCAGGATGCCTGTTCTCCCGGAAAGGGCCATTGGTTGGGCAGTAAAGGAATGTCGGGGCGCAATTTATTGCGCCCTGAGGGCTTGATAAATCAAGCCCCTACAGTGATAGACGAGGCGGTAGCCCTCTCGAACCTGCTTTTGTTATTACTTGGGGGAGTGGCTTGGGAGAGAAAGCGGCGGTCGCTGGCACAGGTTTTCCAGCCAGCGCCCCCTGGCCCCCTCCCCCAACCGAATTTATTTTTCTCCTACTGCTAGAGCCCTTTCATGCGGCACTTTTCCAGGGCTTTGTAGCCTAGGGCGGTGCAGATGGACTTGCAGGAGGCGCAGGCGATGCACAGGTCTAAGTCCACGTTGATGGCCTCCGGTTCTTCGAAAATGGCGTGGGTGGGACACACGCGCATCGCGAAGCAGTCCTGGCAGAAATTGGGGCAGATGGTTTTCTTATGAGCAGCTTCTCTGCGGATCATCATGGTGTTACTCCCTTTTTGCACAGTTTATATCGATTACTGATGCTGACTCCCGGATTTATCCCAGGATTCTGTCGATTTCTTCCCGGTCCGAATCCATGACATAAGGAATGCCTGAAACATCTGAAGCCTCTCTGGTCAAGGCCACCAGGTCATCCCGGCTGATGTATTCCAGGGCGAATTTCCGGGCCCCGGCCATAAACTGCTGCATGCCCTGGCGCAGGCGGTCGATGTAGGAGTACATACCGATGGCCCCGGCCGGCAGCTTCTCAAAGTCTTTGCCGAATTTCTTCTTGAGCTGGGAACCCACTGCAAAAAGCCGCTCATAGCCTTCCCCCATGGACTTGCCTTGCTTCTCCATCTTGGCGGCCATGAGCTTGCCATGGGTTTTGCCCACCATGGCCGCGGTCATGATGGCCCGGCCCAGGCAGACGGCCTTGACGTAGGGGGCGCCCAGGGCGATGGCTTTGAAAATATGGTCCTCGAGGCTCAGGCCGCCGGCAATGGCGATGGGGGGCACATAGGCGCCCTTGGCCCGCAGGCGTTCGCACATCTGGTAGGTGAGGCATTCCAGGTGGACGGTGGGGATGCCCCACTCGTTCATCATGCGCCAGGGGCTCATGCCGGTGCCGCCGCCGGCCCCGTCGATGGTCAGAAGGTCAAGCTTGGCCACGGAGGAGAACTTCAGGGCCCGGGCCAGGTCCGCGGGGCGGTAGGCGCCGGTCTTGAGGGTCACATACTTGGCCCCCAGATGACGGAGGCGCTCCACTTCCTTGTAGAAGCCTTCTTCGGTCACCATGCCCAGGCGGGAATGGCGCTCGAACTCACTGATGCCGCCCATTTTGAAGGATTCCTGGGCCTCGGGCTGCCTGGGGTCGGGGAGCACGATGTAATCCCGCTCTTTGAGCTGCAGGGCCCGCTCCAGGCTGGAGAGTTTCACCTCGCCGCCGATATCCTTGGCGCCCTGGCCCCACTTGAGCTCCAGGATCTGCACCTCGTGCTTGTCAATAACATACTCAATGGAACCCAGGCGGGTGTCTTCCACGTTGGCCTGGACAATGATGCCGCCGGTGCCGTCATACCACTGCTTGAAGGTGTTGATGCGCCGGTCCATCTCCGGCGATTTCACCACCCGGCCGTTCCTGACCTCAAGTTGGGGGTCCATGCCGCAGACGTTTTCGCCCACGATGACGATGACCCCGGAAATGGCTGCGCCCACCGCCATTTCTTCCCAGTTGATGCGGGCGATGTCGGTGGAGCCCACCGCGCCGGTGAACACCGGGAAGCTCATTTTGATGCTGCCGTCGGCGCCCAGCTTGGTGCTGCAGTCCACCGCCGGAAACACGGCCTTGTCCGGGTCGGCCTCCATGCCCACGGCCCCCACACAGGTGCCCTGAATGTTGAAATGGGAGAAGTCTGCCGGATAGTCCTTATCCGCTCCGGCGGTCACCTTGCCGAAGGGCTGAGGGTAGATGATTTCCCGGCCCTTGAGAGCCGAACGGCCGATTTCACAGGGGCCTTCACAGCCGTCCAGGCAGGTGACGCAGATCCCCGAAATGGGGGCCGGCTCCACCCGGTTGGTGGTGATGGTGGCGGCGCTGCGGTTTGGTTTACTAAAAGACATGCGTGTTACTCCTTTCCATGTGGTTTCCAGAAATTGCTGGGGTTTACCTTATGGGATGAAAAAGGAATAAAGATTAGTAATTATGCAAAGATAGGACCAAATTATAGCTAAACTAAATTTTAAAAGAATTCTGAGGAGTTAAGGCGGGAATAATGAATATTTATGCTTAAAAATTATACATACTTGTTAGTTTTACTAAATTTTTACCATTATTATCGACAATAATGCAAGAGATTTATAAGAAATTTCACCAGAAGCCCCTAAAATTTTGGGGTTATACCGTCTTCTCTTTGCCCTCGTTCCCAAGTTGCACTTGGGAACGGCAATGGGCGCCAAGCTCAGTTTGGCTCTTAATAACATTCCCGAGCAAAGGTTGGGAGCTAGGGTAAATCTCAGGTAGGGCGGGCCTCCGTGCCCGCCTTCTGGTGGGGCCGAACGCCTGAAGGCGTGATGCGCTGCGCTTTCCCGCCCTACGGCTCTGGTGGCACAGGTTTTCAACCTGTGCCAAGACGGGCTGGAAGCCCGTCCTACCGCACCCCCCTGTCTCTCCGGGAGCACAGGCATCTTGCCTGTGGCACAGGCGGGACGCCTGTGCTCCCGCGATATGGCTGAAAGCCCGTCCTTTAGCTTCCAGGCATGGTTGGGGAAAAAAGTAAATGTAGGGCTGGCACTGCCTTCCAAAATAATTGGTGGGCGGTCCCCATTTTCCATAAATTTTTACCGTGAAAAACCCCGTAGGGGTGCAATTCATTGCGCCCTCAGGGCTTAATGAATCAAGCCCCTACGAAAGATTTTCATTCACGGGGGCGGCGCAAATCGGGCCATGACCGTTTTGTAACAGTTCCTCATGGGCCGGTGGCCCACCCGCAAAGCATGAAAAGTTTAGCACAGCCCCTCAATGGCGAGATCATAGGGCGTGCCGTGCACGCCATCAGCCAATTGCGGTGGTCATGGGCCGCCCTATAAAAACTTTTATAGACAGAGGTCTCAACCTTGAACTCATCACCTCAGAGCGATACTTGCTTGACGTTGGCCGGCCGGTGCCCTATTATGTAAGTAAATTCATATGTTGTGAGAAGCGTCTTTATGCCTTTTGCCAAACAGCGGGTGCCCTCCGGAGTAAACCGCCTGGATCTCCTCCTTGGCGGCCTGTTCATCGGCGACAACGTGGTCTGGCACGACGACGCCGGCTCCCTTGCCCCGGTTTTCTGCCTCAATTTCATCCAGGCCTCGGAACTCCAGGAAAGGCCCATCATTTACGTCTGCTTTGACCGTTCCCCCAGAAGCCTCCTGGAAAAACTGGGGTCCATGGCGGATTACCCATCTCTTACCGTGTTGGATTGCTTTACCGCGGGCAAGGGCAAGGAAGCGGGGCCTTTTGTCAAGTTTTACGAGGAGGGCGAGCTCCCCTGCCGGGTGGTCAAAGTCCAGGCCCCCCAAAACGTCAGGGAATTCGAAAACGTCCTGTACCAGACCCATGCCCACCTGAGCGGCGATGTGCGCTTCATTTTCGAAAGTGTCACCGGCATGCAGGAACTCTGGGGGGGTGAAGAGATCTTCCTCGATTTTTACGCCCACTCCTGCCCCCGCCTCTATGACCTCAACACAATCGCTTACTGGACCCTGGCCAAGCACGCCCATTCCCCCCGGTTCCGGGCCACCATCAACCAGATCGCCCAGGTGGCCATCGAACTCACCATCAAGCGGGGGACCACCTCCCTCACCATCCTGAAGGCGGACCAGCGCAATCCCGAAGAATTCGACCAGCCCCACGTGTACTGGACCAAGGACATGGTGGTGATCTTTGAGGAGGACAAACGCACCTCCGGCCAACTCGACCTCGGGTTGCGCCTCAAGGAGTTCCGCCGCAAACGGGGGGTGTCCCAGTCGGAACTGGCCAGGCTGGTGGGAGTCACCGCCAGCACCATCTCCCAGATCGAAGGCAATATCATTTACCCTTCCCTGCCGGCTCTTCTCAAAATCGCCGAAGTCCTGGCCGTGGAGGTCACCTCCTTTTTCGAAGGCCGGGAGGATGCCGGCAAGCGTCTGGTGTTCACCCCTGGGGACGCAGTGGAAGTGAAGCTGAAAGACCTGCCGGAAGGCGCGGCTCTGGCCAAGCTCCTCCACCCCGTGGACTTCAAGGTGAAGGCCGAGCCTTACCTCATTGACATTCCGCCCAAGCAGACCCTCCCCGGCCACTTCTTTTTCCACAAAGGCGAGGAGGTCGGGTATGTCCTTTCCGGCCGCCTCCAGGTGCGGGTGGGCCAGGCGGTTCACAGCCTGAAAGCGGGAGACGTCATTTACCTGACCTCCGAGACCCCGGCGGAATGGAAAAACCCCGGCCCTTCCCCGGCCCGACTGCTCTGGGTCACCGTCAAGTAGTTGCCCTACCCTGCCAATATCCAGGCACGCCTGCCCTACCCTCTTCCCTCCCATGTGAAGGTGTGCCCATATAACATTCTCCCTAATACCACTTTCCTAATGACCTGCAATAAACCGGTCGGGGCGGACCCGCGTGTCCGCCCGTCAAAGTGGGCCGACACATGGGTCGGCCCCTACGGGTGTTTCATTTAAAATGAGAAAATTATGTAAGGCAACTTCCCCCAAAAAATCCCCAGGCAAACCGGATCCACCTTATTTGCTTTTAGTCATGGAGCACTCCCCTAAACTTCCTGGTTCTCGTGCCGATAACTGGAGAAGGGTTGCATAATATCCGATTGGGTTCAGGGATCGGCAATGATGGAGATGGAGGGTTTAAAGGGCAGGGGAAGGAAAAGGAGGGGCCGCAGTTTCCTTCATCAACTCTATCGATTAGTAACCCGCGCCTGTCTGGTGCGTAAGCTGTTCAACAACAGTAGAAATATCAGTCGAAGGATCATTCGGAAAAGATTTTCATCGTCTGGCTAACGACCGCAATCCACCTGTAAGGAAGTCTCTATATGACCATGCGTGAAGTCCTTCCTGATGACCAGGAAATTTTCAGGGAATTAGATGTTCTCGTGGTGGACGATATATCCTCCCTGCGGACCATCTTGAAAAAAATGCTCCTGCACCTGGGGGTTACGGGCTTGGTGGCCGAAGCCCAGGATGGTTTGGAAGCATGGGAAATGATTCAGGAAAAATCTTACTGTCTGGTGATCAGCGACCTCACCATGCCCAGGATGGATGGCGTTAAACTGTTGCAACACATGCGAAGCTCAAAAAAATTTCAGGTCATTCCCCTTCTCCTCATTACCGGGGAATGTTCCGAGGAAGAAATTGCCGCGGCCGTGCAAACACCCTGTGAAGATTATCTCATGAAACCCTTTACCCTTGACACCCTGGCCCGTCACCTGCGGAACCTGTTAAGATCCCAGATTTAAAATGGCAAGTGCTTCGGGCACGCGGTTTTTTTCACCCGGCCTCCAAGGGTTAATCCCAAACAATGCCCAGTTGGGTATAGGGCCGGCTCGTCACTCTCTCCAGGTTTTTTCTGGCCGGTTCATAGGTGGGGTCCATTTCCAGGGCAACCCGGTAATTCGTTTCCGCTTCATGACGATCACCTTTGGCCTCACATATTCCACCTAAAATATTATAGGCCTCCGGCCGGTTATATTTTATAAAGATGGCCTTTTTGGCATAGACCCGGGCAACTTCGAACTCTCCGGCATTAATGCTTTGTTTGGCCAGGCCGACATAGTATTCATACTTCCGGGCCGGCCGCCCTTCGGGGGCTACTTGCAAAACGCGGCTCACCATGTCCCGCACGGTGTTGGGATCAAAGGGTTTTTGCAGAAAATCTACCGCCCCTATTCTCATGGCCTCCACCGCCACCTCAATGGAGCCATAGGCGGTAATCATGATGATTATCAGATCGGGATATTGATCCGCGACCAGCCGCAGGACTTCCAGGCCGTCCATGCCTGGCAGCTTGTAATCCAGGAGCATGAGCCGGTAGGATTTTTCGGCGAGCTTTTGCACAGCCTCTTCCCCTGAGCCAGCGGTGTCAGCCGCAATGTTCAGGGCTTCCAGGGCTGAAGCCAGGGTGAGGCGAATGTTTTTTTCGTCATCAACGATTAAGACGGGCGGACTGCTCATGGGTTATCTCCTTCTGGTTGCCTTTCAGTTTTGGGGAGGGTGAACCAAAACGTGCTCCCATGGCCGGGTTCACTTTCAAGACCTATTTCGCCGCCGTGGGCCTCAATGATGTTTTTGGCAATGGTCAGACCCAGGCCCGTTCCTTTTCTGAAAATACTCGGAACCTGAAAATATTTTTCAAAGACTTGGGCTTGATATTCTTTGGGGATTCCTTCTCCGGTATCCTTTACTTCGAATCTGAGGAACTCCCCGTTAGGCAAGGCCCGGATTTCAATGGAACCGCCCGCCGGGGTGTGCCGGATGGCATTGGTGATTAAATTGGCAAAAACCAACTCCAGGCGCTCGGGGTCGGCAAATACTTCTTCGCCAAAGGGAGGCAGGGACTGGCACAGCGTCAGGCCCCGCTCTTCCACCAGCAGGCGGTGCTGGTCGATGATGTGCCCCACAAAAGGGATGATGCCCACCATGACGCGCCGCAGCTCAATTTTGCCGGTTTGGAGGCGGACGATGCTCAAGATATCATCCACCAGGTTCTGCAGCCGTTCACAGTCCTCCCGGGCCGCATACATGAGGTCAAGCTGCCTTTCCGTCATGGTCCCCGCCAGTTGCTCCAGCAAAATGTGGATGGCCAGGCCCAGCGAAGTCAGAGGCGTCCTGAATTCATGGGCGAAGGTGGCCACCAGGCTTTTACTCATGGCGTCCAGCTTACTGAGCAGGGTCACATCCCGAAGGACAATGCTGATGGTCGCCAGGCTGCCCGTCTCGTCGTAAACCGGTGAAGCCTGGCTCAACAGGTAACGCTCCCCTTCGGCCATGACGATTTTCACCGCCTCGTCCAGGTCTGAGGGCAGATAGGCGCCCTTGCCGGCCAGCACGTAGGCCCGGGCTTTCTCAATGGTCCCGGCCAGCGCCGGTTCCAGGGTGAGCGCCGCCTCCGCCAGAGAACCTGACAAACCCGGACCGAACCACAGAGCCGCGGTGCGGTTGGTGTTCAGGATCTTCCCCTCCAGGTCGGTGGACACCACCGGCTCCGGAAGGCCGTCGATGGCGGCTTGAGCTGCTTGTTGGGCCTGGAGCAGCTCTCCCAGGGAACTCTTGCGGTAGCGATCCAGGCTGTCGGTCATGGTGTTGAACTCCCGGGCCATCAGGGCAATCTCGTCGGAACCCTCTACCCGGGCCCGGACCTCAAAGTCACCCTCCTTGATGCGGCGGGCGGTTTGGGTCAGAACCGACAGGGGCCGGATAATCCTGGTGGTCAAGGCCATGGAGGCGATGATGCCGGCCAGGGCCGCCAGAATGGCGGCGAAGGTGATCAAACTTTCCAGGCGCCGGGAAAACCTGCGGACCTCATCGCTTTTCCTGACCATGGCGTCCTGGTTCAGGGAGAGAATGTGGTCAGCCACTTCTTTGACAGCAAGAAATTTCGGCAGGAGCTCGGTAAAATAACGATCCCTCAAGACTGAAAAATTAGTTTCCTGGGCAAGCTTCTCATAGGAGGCCGAGTAATCACGCCAGCGTTTTACCATAGCTTCGGAAGCCTCCTCTTCCCCCTTTTCCGTGATATTTTTTTTCTGGACCGCCAGTTCCTCTTCAAAGATGGAACGGTAACGCGTAGCCAGTTGTTTGCCTTCCTCCCGATGCCCCAACGTGATAAAGAGGGCCGCGGAATCCATCCTCTCGCTGGCTTCCTTCATGCGCTGGGCGGCCAGGACGCTCCGGTAGTTGTCCTTGAGGATCCTTTCCGAATGGGAGCCAAGCTGGCTGATGGTGGTGATGGCGATGGCGCCTAACACCAGGAGCGCCAGGGCCAGGGGGGCCTGAGCCAGAAAGAGTTTGGTCTTCAGGAGCATTCCGCCTTACTCCTCCTCGAAGGAGATGACATGCACGTCAAAGCCGGCGGCCTCTTCGATGATGCGGTGGGCCACCGAACGGCCCAGAAATTTTTTCCACCAGGGTTGCTGGGAGCGGCCGATGACAATGTGGCCCACCCCGTGGGAGCGGGCAAAGTCGAGGATGGCCGCCACCGGGTCCGAGGCTCTGAGGCGGACCACCTCCGCGCCCAATTCCCGGGCCCTTTGAAAGTGTTCCAGGAGGTGGCGCTGGGTTTCGGCATCGATGTGGGTGGGGTCTTCCCCGGGAGTTTCCACATAGACCACGAACCAATGGGTGTTGAGGCGCCCGGCCATGCGGGAGCCTTTCCGGAGAAGGGTTTTGGCCCTTGGGGAGGCCGAGGCCATGCAGACCATAACCCGGCCCAGGGCCTGGGGAGAGATCTTGTCCAGGAGGTCCAGGTCCTCGGGGCCGGAGGGCTGCCGCCGCCCCAGGCTCTCGGCCACCTCCAGGAGCGCCAGTTCCCGCAGGGTGGAGAGGTTGGCCAGCTTGAAGAAATGTTCCAGGGCCCAGGGAATCTTTTCTTCGGTGTAAATTTTGCCGGTTTTCAGGCGCTCCATGAGGTCGTCCACGGACAGGTCCACGGTAACCACCTGGTCGGCTTCCTTCACAAAGGTATCCGGGATGGTCTCCCGGACCACCACCCCGGTCACCCGTTCAATGAGGTCGTTTAAACTATCCAGGTGCTGAATATTGAAGGCGCAGATGACATTGATACCCGCCCGGGTAATCTCCAGGATGTCCTGATAGCGCTTGCGGTTGCGGCACAGGGGCACATTGGTGTGGGCCACCTCATCCACGATGGCGATTTCCGGGCGCCGGGCCAAAACCGCGTCAAGGTCCATCTCTTCCACCGTGATGCCCCGGTAGGCGAACTGCTTCCGGGGGATCACCTCCAGGTCGCCGATCAGTTCCGCGGTTTCCGCCCGGCCATGGGGCTCGATGTAGGCCAGGACCACGTCCACGCCGCGCTGCTTCAAGGCGTGGGCTTCTTTCAGCATGCGCACGGTCTTCCCCACCCCTGCGGCAAACCCGAGGTAGATCTTCAGCCGGCCGCGCTTGGCGCGCTCCAGCAGATCAAGAAAGTCCTGGGCGCGTGTGGAGTTGGTTTTCATATTACTTTTTAGGAAACATAGGGCGTGCCGTCACGCCTGAATCATGGCGGCTAAGGGCAGCCCTCTAAAGTTGTAGTAGGGTGCGTCTTACGCACCATTCATCATCCGATCCTATTTTGATAATGAGAACCATTGGGTTTCGGCGCGTAAGACGCGCCCTACAACTGCTATCGTTGGCCTTTTCTATCCCTAATCTCTTA